>JBQGEH010000596.1:0-13724 GCA_052039515.1 Nakamurella sp.
GTAGCTGCCGAAGGTGTAGTACGGCACCCGGAAGACGTCCGGCGGGTTCCCGGCCTGGAGCTGGGCGTCGATGTTGGTGAACATCTGCGCGTACGGGACGGCGTTGAGCGTGACGGTGGTGCCGGGGTTGGCCTGCTGGAAGGCGTCGATGGCGGACCGGAATCCGGCGAGCTCCGCGTCGGTGCCCCAGGTGGTGAAGGTCAGGCTGTCGGTGCCCGCCGACGTCTCGGTGGCGGTGGTGCGGAAGCCGCAGCCGGCCAGCACCAGCGGGGTGGCGGTGGCGGCGGCGGCGCCGAGGAAGCGCCTTCTGCTGAGGTCCACGGAAGTCCCCGTTCTGTCACAGGAGCGGCGGGCAGCGGACGGATCGCCCTGCCCGGATGACTCTTTGCCCGATCCGGGCGAAAGCGGCGCGGCAGCCGGTGACGTTCGGCGGCCGGCCGTGAGGGCCGGGGCCTCACCGCGCCTCTACCGTGTGAACGGCGCCCGCGGATGCAGCCGACTCCGGCGGGCGCGGATCAGCTCCAGCGGGCGGTGCGGACGCCGACGGCGCCGAGCGCGACGGCCGCGGCGGTGGAGGTGCGCAGCACCTCGGGGCCCAGCCGGACGGCGACGGCTCCGGCGGCGGTGAGGGTGGCGATCTCGTCCGGGGCGAGGCCGCCCTCGGGCCCGACGACCAGCAGCAGCTCGTCGACCGCGGAGAGGTCCACGTCGGCCAGCGGTCGGGACTCGGCCTCGTGCAGGAGCAGGGCGGTGCCGCCGGCCGCGGTCAGGGAGGCCACCCGGGCGGTGAGCGTCCGGGAGTCGTGCCTGTCGTCGAACACCGGGACGCGGGTGCGCCGCGACTGTTTCGCGGCTTCCCGGGCGACCTGGCGCCAGCGCTGCACGCCGCGGCCGGCCTTCTCCCCCACCCAGCGGGCCACGCACCGGGATGCCGACCAGGGCACGATGACGTCCGCGCCGGCCTCGGTGGCGAGGTCCACGGCGAGCTCGGAGCGCTCGCCCTTGGGCAGCGCCTGGACGACGGTGACGCGGGGATGCGGCGGCGGATCGGTCACCGGCGCGGCGAGGTCCAGGGTCACCGCGTCCCGGCCGGTCGCGGTCACCGGTCCGGCCGCCCAGGTGCCGGCGCCGTCGGTGACGGCGAGCACCTCACCGACCCGGCTCCGCCGCACGGTGGCGGCGTGCCGCCCCTCAGGGCCGTCCAGGACGAACGGCCCCGGTCCGGGGACGGCGGGGACCGCGAAGACGGCGAGGCCGGCCGGGACGATCAACGGTCAGTGCCCGCCGGCGAAGGAGTCACGGATTCGGGAGAAGATCCCGCCGTGGTTGCGCTCCATCAGCTCCGGGTGCTCCTCACCGCGCAGGGCGGCGAGCTCGCGGAGCAGCTCGGCCTGGCGCCCCTCGACCTTGGTCGGGGTCATCACCTCGACGTGCACGAAGAGGTTGCCGTTGCCCGAGCCGCGCAGCCGCGGCATGCCCTGGTTGCGCAGGGTCAGCACGGTGCCGGACTGGGTGCCGGGCTTGATGTCGAGGTCCTCGGTGTCCAGCAGGGTGGCCAGCGTCATCGAGGTGCCCAGCGCGGCCGCGGTCATCGGGACGTGCACGGTGCAGTGCAGGTCCACGCCGTCGCGGGTGAACATCTCGTGCGCCTTCTCGCGCACCTCGACGTACAGGTCACCGGGGGCACCGCCGCCCGGTCCGACCTCGCCCTGACCGGGGAGCCGGACGCGGATGCCGTCGCCGACACCGGCCGGGATGTTGGCGCGCACGGTGCGGCGGGCCCGGATGCGGCCGTCGCCGTTGCACTGCCGGCACGGGTCGGGGATGACCTCGCCGTAGCCGCGGCAGACCGGGCAGGGGCGGGAGGTGACGACCTGACCGAGCAGCGACCGCTGCACCTGCTGGATCTCGCCGGCGCCCTTGCAGGTGTCGCAGGTCTGCCGGCTGGTGCCCTCGGCGGTGCCCTCACCCTGGCACAGCGTGCACACCTGGGCGGTGTCGACCGTGAGGTCCTTGGCGACGCCCGTGGCGCACTCCTCGAGCGTCAGCTCGATCGGCAGCAGCGAGTCCTCGCCCTGCCGGACCCGGGAGCGGGGGCCGCGGGACCGGCCGCCGCCGCCGAAGAAGGCGTCCATGATGTCGCCGAAACCCATGTTGCCGAACGGGTCCTGGCCGCCCGCACCACCGCCGCCGCCGGACGACAGCGGATCGCCGCCGAGGTCCACGACCTGCCGTTTGGCCGGGTCGGACAGCACCTCGTAGGCGGTGGAGACCTCCTTGAACCGCTGCTGGGCCTCGGGGTCGGGGTTGACGTCCGGGTGGAGCTCGCGCGCGAGCTTGCGGTACGCGCGCTTGATCTCATCCTGCGAGGCGCCCTTCTGGACACCCAGCAACCCGTAATAGTCGCGAGCCACTCTCTGCACACTGACCTTTCCCGCGGGGAGATTCCCGCATCACTTCATGTCCCTGCTGTCGCACCGGCGTCCCGCCGGCGGTCACCGCTCGCCGAGCAGCTCCCCCACGTACCGGGCGACGGCCCGCACCGCGGCCATCGTCCCCGGGTAGTCCATCCTGGTCGGGCCGACGACGGCCAGCCCGCCCATCACCAGCGACCCCGCACCGTAGCCCGCGGTGACCAGAGCGGACGCGGCGAGGTTGGCGTCGTCATTCTCCTCCCCGATCCGCACGGTGACCGAATCGGCGGTGGCCAGGGCGAGCAACTTGAGCAACGTCACCTGCTCGTCCAGCGCCTCCAGCACGCCGCGCAGGGTGGACGGCTGGTCGACCCAGGCACCGGACAGGTTCGACGTCCCGGACAGCACCAGCCGCTCCTCCGGCGCGTCGACGAAGGTGCGGGTCAGCACGGCGGCGACCGCGGAGAACAGCGCCGACGACCGGGACGACACCTGCGCCGGGAGCTGCTCGACGGCGGCGGCCGCCTCGGCCATCCGGCGGCCGGTGACCGACTCGGCGAGCTTGATGCGCAGCAGCGCCACCGATTCCTCGGTGACGTCGGCCGGCAGCTCGATCATCCGCTGCTCCACCCGGCCGCTGTCGGTGATGACCACGACGAGCAGCCGGTTGGGCGCCAGCGGGACGACCTCGATGTGCCGCACGGTCGCCCGGGTCAGCGTCGGGTACTGGACGACGGCGACCTGCCGGGTGAGCTGGGACAGCAGCCGGACGCTGCGGCGCAGCACGTCGTCGAGGTCGACGGATTCGGCGAGGAACCGCTGGATCGCCTGCCGTTCGGCCGGTGACAGGGGCTTGACCTGGGCCAACCGGTCGACGAAGAGCCGGTAGCCCTTGTCGGTCGGGACGCGTCCGGCGGAGGTGTGCGGCTGCGCGATGAGCCCGTCCTCCTCGAGGACGGCCATGTCGTTGCGGATGGTGGCGGCGGAGACGTTGAGCTGGTGCCGCTCGACCAGCGCCTTGGACCCGACCGGTTCGTGGGTGGCGACGTAGTCGGCGACGATGGCCCGCAGGACCTCGAAGCGGCGGTCGTCGGTGCTCATCGGTCCTCCTCTGCGGCCTGGCGGTCCCCCGGGTTGGCGCTCGTCCCCGGCGAGTGCCAAGTGTAGTCAGCCGGGCGTCCGGCCCCCGGGGACGCGGATAGGGTGGGCTCGACCGACGGGGAGGCCGGGCCGGATGATCTTCAAGGACGTGCGGGACGGTCGGCCGTATCCGGATCACGGCTTCTCCAACCGCGACTGGGCGCGCATCCCGCCCCGGCAGGTGCGCCTGGTCGAGCTGATCGCGACCAAGCGCGAGCTGCGGTTGGACACCCTGCTCGACGACGACTCGACGTTCTACGGCGACCTCTTCCCGCACGCGGTCTCCTGGCAGTCCGAGCTGTACCTCGAGGACGGCCTGCACCGTGCGCTGCGGGCGGCGCTCCAGCAGCGCACCGTCATCCACGTCCGGGTGCTGGACCTGGACGAGCTGCGCGGCACCTCCGGCTGACCGGCTACTTCAGCCGGCCGAAGTCGCGGCGCAGCGCGCGGGCGGCGCTGCGCAGCAGCAGTACCGACGCCCCGATCAGACCGCCGAAGCCGAGGATGTAGAGCACCTCCTGCAGCCGGTGGTCCGGCGCGGACGCCGCGGCCAGCAGCAGCAGGCCGGCGGCGATCGCGCCGAGCCCGCCGAGCACACCGAGCACCAGCTGATCGACCCAGCCGTTGACCCGGGTGCCGTCGGCGCCGGAGAAGTGTTCGGTGCGGATGGTGAGCTTGCCGGTGCGGGCCAGGCCGGCCAGCGCCTCGGCGTGCTCGGGCAGTGTTCGCAGCGCCGGCAGCGACCGCAGCGCCTCCCGCTGCAGCATCTCCTTGGGCGTGCCGAACGCCGACCGGCCGGCGTCCTTGATCAGCGCCGTGCTCTCGGTGGCGATGCTGAACGTCGGTGAGAGCGCCTTGAGCGTGCCCTCCAGGGTGAGCAGCGCCCGGGCCAGCAGGGTGATCGACGACGGAGCGCGCATGCCGTGCTTGTGCATCACCGACAGCACCTGGCCGAGCATCCGCGGGTCGACGCCGCCGCCCGCGTCCAGCTGCGCCAGCGACCCGGCGAGGTCGGTCTCCAGGCTGCGCAGATCCACGGACACGTCGTTGCCGGACAGTTCGCGGGTCGCCCGGGCGAGCACCCCCGGGTCGTTGGTGGCGATGCCCAGCGCGACCGACCGGAGGCCGCTCAGCGCCACCGAGTCCAGCTGGCCGACCGAGCCGAAGTCGAGCATCCAGATGGTGCCCTCGGCGTCCATCAGCAGGTTGCCGGGGTGCGGGTCGGCGTGGAACAGGCCGTCGTCGAGGATCTGGGCGAGGAACGAGGCGAGCAGCCGACGGGCGAGCTCCGGCCCGGGGACCGGCGGGGGCTTCTCCTCGCTGACCGCGATCGGGGCGCCGCGCACCTCCTCCATGACCAGCACCCGGTCGGTGGACAGCGTCGGATAGACCTTCGGGACGGCGATACCGACGTCGTGGGCCCGCTGGTCGCGCAGCCGGGTACCGACCGACGCCTCGGCCTGGTAATCCAGCTCTGCCTGGATGCCGACGATCAGCTCCTCGCACAGCGCCCGCAGCCCGAGCGAGCGGGCCGCGCTGACCCGGCGCTCGACCTGCCGGGCGGCCAGCCGCAGTACCGCCGCGTCCCGGGCGACGATGTCGGCGATGCCGGGCCGCTGGATCTTCACGACCACGGGGGTGCCGTCGACGAGCGTGGCGCGGTGGGTCTGGCCGATGGACGCCGCGGCCAGCGGGGTGAAGTCGAAGGACGCGAACGCCGACTCGACCGGCTCGCCCAGTTCGGCCTCCAGCACCTGCCGCACGCCTTCGGCGGGCACCGGGCGGACGTCGCCGCGCAGCGACGACAGCTCGTCGGTCAGCGCCCGCGGCAGGATGTCGGTCCGGGTGGAGGCGATCTGGCCGAACTTGACGAGCATCCCGCCGGAGTCCTCGAGCACCGTCTTGAGCCGTCGGGACAGGTCCGGGGACTCCAGCGCCGTCCGGGAGGCGAAGCGCAGGTGCAGCAGGTTGGCCCGGCGGGCGTGCCCGATCACCTCGCGCAGCCGCCCGTACGGCGTGAACGCCGCCTTCACCGACTTCACGGGCCGCAGCCACGGGCGCCGCTTACGCCGCCCGACGGGCCGTTCGGAGCGGGTCAGCAGCTCCAGCGCGATGGCGATCGGCATCGCCGCCAGCACCCCGAAGAAGGTGATGATGGCGATGAACGCGAGCGTCTCGGCGGTGCCGTCGACGTCGAGCCGGTAGCCGCCCTCGACCGGCCGGTCGCCGACGATGAGCACCGCGGCCAGCACGCCGACGAACCACCCCAGGATGCCGGCGACGACGCCGCGGACCTTGCCCAACCGGACGCCGAGCAACCGGCTCGAGAGCTTGCCGACGGTGACGGCGAACACCAGCAGGATGACGACGGAGATGACGAGCTCCACCGCTCGCCTCGCTTTCTCTACGGTGACGCCTCGACACTGTCGGTGACGAGTCTCGCACCAGCGGCGCCGCGACGCGGCGCCGGTCAGCCCGCCGGGGCGTCCAGCCCGAGCCGGGCGACGATCTCGTCGCCGTCCAGCTCACCGGTGGGCACGAAGCCGAGCCGCTCGTAGAACGGACGCGGGCCGCCCGGCCCGTCCACCCAGGAGACGAGCAGGGCGGTGTGCCCGGCCGCCCGCAGGGTGCGGGTGAGCTCCGCGAGCGCCCGCCGGCCGATGCCGCGCTGCTGGTGCGCCCGGTCGATCAGCAGCCGCCACAGGTAGGGATCCGGTCGGCCGGGGCCGGCGGCGGCGAGCATCACGAAGCCGACGACCTCCCCGTCGGCGGCGATCGCCCGGAACCACGGCACCACCGGATGGCCGTTCTCCGTTCCCGGGACCAGCGCCTGGGCCAGCGACGCCGCCATCGGCGCCACGAACCGCTCCTGGAAGCCGAACGTGGCCAGAGCGCGGACCGCACCCAGATTGTCGGCGGTGACCTCGACCAGGGTGACCGCGGCGGGCGGGGTCCGCGGCCGGCCGACCCACGCGGCGTGCTCCGGCCGCAGCACCGCCACCAGCCGGTCGTCGAGCCACTCGCCACGGATCGGCACCGAGCGCCGGCTGAGCCCCTCCTCCCGCAGGCCCAGCCGCTCGGCGAGCCGCAGCGACGCCTCGTTGTCCGGGTCCATGGTGGCCTGCACGCGGTGGACGCCGGTGCCGTCGAACAACGCGGCGATCAGCGCCCCGGCCGCCTCGGTGGCGTAGCCGTGTCCCTGGTGGGCGGTGGGCAGCGTCCAGCCCAGCGTCGCCACCGCCCCGGTGGCGTCCAGCCCGACGGCGAGATCACCGACCAACGCGCCGTCCGCGGTCTCCAGCGCGACCTGCACCCAGCGTCCCGGGGTGACGTCGTCCAGGTCGTCCTGGGCGGCGAGCGCGGTGTGGGCCCGGTCGAGGGAGTAGGGCAGCTCCCAGTCCTGGTAGCGGGCGACCTCGGGGTCGGCGCGGTAGGTCGCGACGGTGGCGGCGTCGGTGGGTCGCATCACCCGGAGCAGCAGGCGCGGGGTGCGGAGCGGCAGGATCACCGGGCCAGTCAAGACGGTCACCGCCCGGCTCGCACCCGCTTTCCGGGGTCAGCCGAGCAGGCGCAGCGCCAGCCCGTCGGCGAGCAGCCGGCCGCGCAGGGTCAGCACCGCCCGGCCGGCGTCGTGGGCGGCGGGGTCCAGCAGCCCCTCGGCGACCGCGGCCCGGGCCTCGCCCCGGCCGGCGTCGGGCAGGGCGTCCAGCTCCAGCCCGTCGACCAGCCGCAGCCGCAGCAGGACGTCCTCCAGCCGACGGGACTCGTCGGACAGCACCTCCCGGGCGTGCCCGGGCGAGCGTCCGTCGGCCAGCGCCGCGGCGTACCGGGCCGGGTGCTTGACGTTCCACCAGCGGACACCGCCGACGTGGCTGTGGGCGCCCGGCCCGATCCCCCACCAGTCGCCGCCGGTCCAGTAGGCGAGGTTGTGCCGGCACGCGGCGGCCGCGCCACGCGCCCAGTTCGACACCTCGTACCAGGCGAAACCGGCCGCGGTGAGCGCCGCCTCGGCCTGCAGGTAGCGGTCGGCGAGGACGTCGTCGTCGGGCATCGGCAGCACCCCGGTCCGCACCTGCCGGGCCAGTCGGGTGCCCGGCTCGACGATCAGCGAGTAGGCGCTGACGTGGTCGACGCCGCTGGCGGTGACCGCGGCCAGCGACGCCGCGAAGTCGTCGGCGGTCTCCCCCGGGGTGCCGTAGATGAGGTCGAGGTTGAGGTGCGTGAAGCCGGCCGCCCGGGCCTGCGCGATGACGTCGAACGCGAGCCCCGGGGTGTGTCGGCGGTCCAGCACCTGCAGCACCCGGGTCGACGTGGACTGCAGCCCCAGGCTGAGCCGGGTGTAGCCGGCCGCCCGCAGGCCGTCCAGCAGGGCCCGGTCGGTCGACTCGGGGTTCGCCTCGGTGGTCACCTCGACGTCGTCGGTGAAGCCGAAGCGGTCGCCGATCCGGCCCAGCACCGCCGCCAGCGGGCCCGGGCCCATCAGCGACGGGGTACCGCCGCCGACGAACACCGTCGACCCCGGCCGCGGATCGTCGAGCACCTTCGCGGCGTGGTCGACCTCGGCCAGCGCCGCGGCGAGCCAGGTGTCGGCGGCCGACGCGCCGGACGTGCCGAGTTCGGTGGCCGTGTAGGTGTTGAAGTCGCAGTAGCCGCAGCGGGTGGCGCAGAACGGCACGTGGACGTAGAAGCTCAGGCTGCGCCCGTCCCGGCCGACGCGCGCCTGGTCCGGCAGCGATCCGTCCGCCGGGACGGGATCGCCGTCGGGCAGGGTGGAGGGCACCCGTCCAGTGTGCGGCACCGTACGCGGGCAGCGGGCCGAGCCGGAGGTGGCGGTCGTGACAGGTGGGGCGGGCAAGGCGGGCTGGGCGTCGGTGGCGGCCGCGGCGGCGGGGGCGGCGTGGCTCGCCGTCGACCGGTCGCCGCGCCCGGTCACCTGGCTGATCAAGGAGCTGTTCGAGAAGGGCGGTGCCGCCACCGCGGCGAAGATGCGCGCCCACGTCCCGGCCGGGGTGACCAGCGATCTGGCGGTCCGCTACCGCGCCGACGACCCGGACGCCCGGCTCTCGGTGCACCGCCGCTCCGATGCGGTCGGCCGGCTGCCGGTGGTGGTGTGGCTGCACGGCGGGGCGTGGGTGTCCGGACGCAGCGGCTACGTCGACCCCTACCTCGAGATCCTCGCCGCCCGTACCGATGTGGTCACCGTGGCGGTGGACTACAGCGTCGGCCCGGACTCCCACCACCCCACCGCGCTGCACCAGATCGACGACGCCATGGGCTTTCTCGCCGCCCACGCGGACCGCTGGCAGCTCGACCTCGACCGGCTGGTGCTGGCCGGCGACTCGGCGGGTGCGCAACTGGCGTCCGAGTACGCCGTCCTGGTCACCTCCCCCGCGGCCGCCGCGCTCGCCCGGCTCGCCCCGGTGGTCCGGCCCGACCAGCTGCGCGGGGTGCTGTTGCACTGCGGCGTCTACGATCTCGCGAACCTCGTGCACGCCCCCGGTCTCATCGGCTGGAGCGTGGAGCACGTCATCTGGGCCTACACCGGGTCCCGCTCGGTGACCGACAACCCGGCACTGGAACGGATGTCGGCGACGGCGACAGTCACCGCGGACTTCCCGCCGACGCTGATGTCGGCCGGCAACGGCGATCCGCTGACCCCGCACCAGTCGGTGCCCTTCGCCGCGCGGTTGGCCGAGCTCGGGGTGCCGGTGGAGACGCATTTCGCGCCCGCCGACCACGAGCCGAAGCTGGGGCACGAGTTCCAGTTCGACCTCGACGGCGCGGACGGTCGGGCGTTGCTGGACCGCACCGTGGCGTGGCTGGGCGAACGGCTGGCCGACCGCTCCGACGACGCCGCCGCCGAGCGCGTCAGCTGATCACGGCGAAGACCAGCACCAGGACGAGCATCGCGGCCAGCACCACGCTCATCAGGATGCGGGTCTGCTGCGGCAGCGGCCGGCTCACCGGCCGCCGTCCTCGCGGCGCCGGCTGCGCCGCGTGTGCGGCCGCAGCACCCACTCGACCACCGGGTCGACGGCCCGCGCCACCGACCAGCACAGCGGCAGGAAGACGGCGAGCAGCAGCAGGATCTGGATCGGCAGCGGCAGCAGCACGACCCAGGACTCGACCGCGTCCACGACCTCCAGCACGGGCTACTTCTTCGCTTCCTTGCCGGTGGGTGCGTCGGTGGACAGCGCTGCGATGAAGGCTTCCTGGGGGACCTCGACGCGGCCGACCATCTTCATCCGCTTCTTGCCCTCCTTCTGCTTCTCCAGCAGCTTGCGCTTACGGGTGATGTCACCGCCGTAGCACTTGGCCAGCACGTCCTTGCGCATCGCCCGGATGCTCTCGCGGGCGATGACGCGGGCGCCGATGGCGGCCTGGATGGGCACCTCGAACTGCTGCCGCGGGATGAGCTTCTGCAGCTTCTCGGTCATCGAAACGCCGTAGGAGTAGGCGGAGTCCTTGTGCACGATGGCCGAGAACGCGTCCACCGCCTCGCCCTGCAGCAGGATGTCGACCTTGACGAGATCGCCCACCGCGGTGCCGGTCTCCTCGTAGTCCAACGAGGCGTAGCCGCGGGTGCGGGACTTCAGCGCGTCGAAGAAGTCGAAGATGATCTCGCCCAGCGGCATCGTGTAGCGCAGCTCCACCCGGGTCTCGGACAGGTAGTCCATCCCCAGCAGGCTGCCGCGACGGCCCTGGCACAGCTCCATGATCGGACCGATGTACTCGCTCGGCGAGATGATCGTGCAGCGCACGATCGGCTCCTGCACCTCGGCGATCTTGCCGGTCGGCCAGTCGCTGGGGTTGGTGACGATGTGCTCGGCGCCGGTGTCCATGGTGACCTTGTAGACCACGCTCGGCGCGGTCGAGATGAGGTCCAGGCCGAACTCCCGCTCGAGGCGGTCACGGGTGATCTCCAGGTGCAGCAGCCCGAGATAGCCGCAGCGGTACCCGAATCCGAGTGCGGTCGAGGACTCCGGCTCGTAGGTCAGCGCCGCGTCGTTGAGTCGCAGCTTGTCCAGCGCGTCGCGCAGCAGCGGGAAGTCCGAGCCGTCCAGCGGGAACAGCCCGGAGAACACCATCGGCTGCGGATCGCGGTAGCCGCCCAGCGACTCGGTGGCGCCCTTGGCCGCGGAGGTGATGGTGTCGCCGACGCGGGACTGCCGGACGTCCTTGACTCCGGTGATGATGTAGCCGACCTCGCCGACGCCGAGTCCCTTGGTGGGCACCGGTTCCGGCGAGATGACGCCGACCTCGAGGAGGTCGTGGGTGGCCTTGCTGCTCATCATCTGGATGCGCTCGCGCGGCGAGATGCGCCCGTCGACGACCCGGACGTAGGTGATGACACCGCGGTAGATGTCGTAGACGGAGTCGAAGATCATCGCCCGGGCCGGGGCGTCGGCCACACCGGTCGGCGGCGGGATCTCGGCCACCACCTTGTCCAGCAGCTCCTTGACGCCCATGCCGGTCTTGCCCGAGACCCGCAGCACGTCGTCGGGTTCGCAGCCGATGATGTGCGCGATCTCCTCGGCGTACCGCTCGGGCTGGGCGGCCGGGAGGTCGATCTTGTTCAGCACCGGGATGACGGTGAGGTTGTTCTCCATCGCCAGGTACAGGTTGGCCAGGGTCTGGGCCTCGATGCCCTGGGCGGCGTCCACGAGCAGCACCGCGCCCTCGCAGGCGGCCAGCGACCGGCTCACCTCGTAGGTGAAGTCGACGTGCCCGGGGGTGTCGATGAGGTGGAGGATGTAGTCCTCGTTCTCGCCCGCGTCGGTGGTCACCGTCCACGGCAGCCGGACGTTCTGCGACTTGATGGTGATGCCGCGCTCGCGCTCGATGTCCATCCGGTCGAGGTACTGGGCGCGCATGGCGCGGGCTTCGACGACGCCGGTGAGCTGCAGCATCCGGTCGGCCAACGTGGACTTGCCGTGGTCGATGTGGGCGATGATGCAGAAGTTCCGGATGCGCTCAGGCGCGGTGAAGGTGCTGTGCGCACGCGAGGCTTGGGTCACTTCCGTCTTTCTCTCCGGGGGTGGCGGCTGTCTCCCGGCGCGCCGGGCACGGCACGCCGTGGCGTCCATCGTCCCACGCCCGGGGACCCGGGCGGGGCCGTCGCGGTCGGTTCAGAGCTTCGCGACCCGCAGCGCGAAGGCGATCAGCGGGAGCTGGACGGGCAGCCGGGCCCACACCGCGGCCCGGTACCAGGCCGGCCGGCGGCGGGACCGCAGCGCCATCGAGACGTTGGCCGGGAACACCGCGGCGAACAGCGCGGCTGCGGCCAGACCACCCACCCGGCGCGTCCGGGGATGCGCGACCAGCGCGGCGCAGGCCAGTTCGGCCGCACCGCTGAGCGCGACCAGCAGCTCGGGCTCGGGCAGCGACCGGGGGACGATCGCGACGAACGGCGCCGGGTGCGTGAAGTGCAGGACGCCCGGGACGGCCAGCGTCGCGGTCAGGCCGGCGACCGGCACGATGGGACGCATGGTGCTCCTCGGACGTGGCGGCGGGTGGGCGTCCCCGAGGGTACGGCGGCTCACCGCGGCGGTGCTCGTGGTCGGCCTCCTCGGCGGCTGCGCGGACGGCCCGGCGTCGCCCGACGCGATACTGGCGGACGGGAGTGCGGCCGCGGTGAGCACGACCGCTGTCACCACCGCGACGCCGACCGCGCCGGTGACGTCCGCGCCGGTGCCGTCCGCGCCGGTGCCGTCCCCGCCGGCCTCGGTCACGGTGACGATCACCGAGCAGAGCGGCCCGGAGGTGCTGCCGCCGGTGGGGCTGGGCGGGGTGAACGATCCCGCCTGCACGAGCGACGAGCCGCCGGTCGTGCTGCTGCCCGGCACCCTGTCCCGGATCGAGGCGGACTACCGGTACCTGGTGCCGGCGTTGCGCGACGTCGGCCGCTGCGTGTGGGGGGTCGACGAGCCGTCCCTCGGTCTGGGTCCGGTGCGCGACGCCGCAGCGAGAGCCGCCACCGTGGTCGACGAGGTCCGGGCGCGCACCGGCGCGACCACGGTCGACGTCGTCGGGTTCAGCCGCGGCGGCCTGGTGTTGCGGACGGCGCTGCGGGAGAACGGGCTGGCCCACGCGGTGGGCACCGCGGTGCTGATCTCGCCGAACTTCCACGGCACGACGGCGTTGGTCGCCGCCGTGCCGGCGGCGCTGTGCCCGGGTTGCGCCGATCAGCGGGCCGGTTCGGACCTGATCACCGCCCTGGACGCGGGCGGTGACCTGGACGGGTCGGTCCGCTACGCGGTCGTGGTGACCTCCGCCGACGCCGTCGTGACACCCTGGGAGTCACAGCTGCCGGCCGGCCCGGCCGACCGGGTGCGGACGGTGGTCGTCGACGAGCGTTGCCCCGGTCTCGTCGTCCGGCACGAGGACATGGCCCGGCACCCGGCGGTGGTGGCCTGGACGGTGGCGGCGCTGCAGGCCGAGGGTGCGGTGGACGGGTCGGCGCTGCCGTGCCCGTGATCACGCTGGTCCGGGCCCGTCCGACGATTTGAGACCGCACCCGGGCGGCTGGTAGTCTGGTCACTTGTGCGTTGCGCTGGACAGCCCTGCCCGGGTTGCCGGCACGGACGCACGATTCAGACTCGGTTTTCATCGATACGGCACCGCTCATATCCCGCTCCACCTGACACGAAGGCACATTCCGCGTGGCGAACATCAAGTCCCAGATCAAGCGCATCAAGACCAACGAGAAGGCGCGTCTGCGCAACAAGTCGGTCAAGTCGGCGCTGAAGACGGCCGTGCGCCGCTTCCGCACCGCCGCTGACGCCGGCGACAAGGTGGCCGCCGAGCGCGAGCTCGTCATCGCCTCGCGCAGCCTCGACAAGGCCGCGTCGAAGGGCGTCATCCACGCCAACCAGGCCGCCAACCGCAAGTCGGCCATGGCGCTGCGGGTCAAGTCCCTCTGACCCGAGGCACCTGAACCACGGGTCGTCGAGCCCCTCGCGCTCCGACCCTTCCCATCCGTCGAGGGCGGTACCGGACGTCACCGGTACCGCCCTCGACGTGTGTCCGGGCCTGCCGGCGTGGACTCGCGCGTGAGCCGCCGGGACGTGGATGTCGCCTTCGCCACCGTGTCTTCGGCTCCGCGACGGGTGCAGCCGTCGCGAAGCAGCGGCACCGGTCGCGAAGCAGCGGTACCGGTCGCGGCGGGAC
>JBQGEH010000597.1:0-8412 GCA_052039515.1 Nakamurella sp.
GGGCCGCCGTCCAGGACGAGGGATCCCAGCTGGTCGCGGTCGCGCTGGCCACCGCCCCGGTCGACGGTCCCGACACCCGCTGGCTGGACCTGGCCGCCGGACCGGGCGGCAAGGCGGGTCTGCTCGGGGCGCTGGCCGCCGAGCGCGGCGCCACCCTGGACGCGGTGGAGCCGGCGCCGCACCGCGCTGACCTGGTCCGCAAGACCGTCCGCGGTCTGCCGGTGACCGTGCACCCCGCCGACGGCCGCGATCCCGGGTTCGAGCCCGGGACGTTCGACCGGGTGCTGCTGGACGCCCCCTGCACCGGGCTCGGCGCGTTGCGCCGGCGGCCGGAGGCGCGGTGGCGGCGGCGTCCCTCCGACGTCGCCGAGCTGGTGGCGCTGCAGCGGGAGCTGCTGGCCAGCGCGCTGCGGCTGGTCCGGGTGGGCGGTGTGGTCGGCTACGTGACCTGTTCGCCGCACCTGGCCGAGACCGCCGGCGTGGTCGACCGGGTGGCCGGCGACGTCACCGTGCTCGACGCCCGTCCGCTGCTGCCCGGCGTGGCCGATCTCGGCGACGGCCCGACCGTGCAGCTGTGGCCGCACCGGCACGGCACCGACGCCATGTTCCTCGCCCTGCTGCGCCGCGACGCCTGACCGCGGCCGACGCTCAGGCCAGCGTCGTCATGGCCGGGTCGTCCAGCCCGGCCGGGGTCGGCCGCCGGGAGATCCGCAGCCACACCACGAACCCCCACACGACGAAGGCGGCGTACACCGCGTACAGCACCGCCGACGGGTAGAAGCGGAAGTACAACAGCTCGGGCACGCCGATCAGGTCGACGGCGATCCAGCACAGCCAGAAGTCGACCCAGCCGCGGGCCATGGCGTACGTCGCCAGCATCGAGCCGCCGAAGAGCCACGAGTCGGCCAGGTAGTACCACCACGCCGCCGGGAACCCGGCGCCGATCGCGCGGAACGTCACGAAGCAGACCAGCACCCCGGCGAGCGCCGCGGTCAGGTAGACCGTCCGCTCCCGGGCGGTCGCCCACCGCGGGATGACCGCCTCCCCGCCGGACGTGGCCCGGGTCTGCCGCCAGCGGTACCAGCCGTAGGCGCTGGCGGCGATGAAGAACACCTGCCGGGCGGCCTGACCGTAGAGCGTCGCCCCCTGCGGGTTGCCGAACGCGACCCCGAGGAACACGGTGAACAACAGCAGGTTGCCGACGATGCCGATCGGCCACGCCCACACCTTGCGGCGCAGGCCACCGATGGCCGAGGCCAGGCCGAAGCCGTTGCCGACGATCTCGCGGACGGTGATCTCCGCCCCGCCGATGGTGAGGTGGGCCGCGAAGGCCGTCTCGAACCAGTTCATGCCGTCAGTTCCCCTGCCGTGCCACGTCGGAAGACGGTGTCCGCGACGCTGCACTCCGCCGCGCCAGAGCCTAACGGCGGCGGGCGACCGGCCATTCCCGGTCGCTAGGGTGACTCGGGTGCAGCCCCTGAGCGCCCCGTCCATCCTGTCCGCCGACTTCGCCCGGCTCGGCGAGGAGGCCGCGGCCGTGGCCGGCGCGGACTGGCTGCACGTGGACGTGATGGACAACCACTTCGTGCCCAACCTGACGCTCGGGCTGCCGGTGGTGACCTCGCTGCGGGCGGCCACCGACATCCCGCTGGACTGCCACCTGATGATCGACGACCCGGACCGCTGGGCGGTCGGCTACGCCGAGGCGGGGGCCTACAACGTCACCGTGCACGCCGAGGCGATCGTGGGGGACCCGGGGCGGCTCGCGCACCGGCTGCGCGACGCCGGCTCCAAAGCCGGCCTGTCCCTCAAGCCCGGCACCCCCCTGGACGACTGGGTGGAGGTGCTCCGCGCCTACGACACGCTGCTGATCATGACCGTGGAGCCCGGCTTCGGCGGGCAGAGCTTCCAGCCCGAGATGCTGGCCAAGATCCGGCAGGCCCGGTCGCTGGTCGACACCGGGCACCTCCGGGTGGTCGTCGAGGTCGACGGCGGCATCGCCGAGGACACCGTCGCGCTGGCCGCCGAGGCCGGGGCCGACTGTTTCGTGGCCGGGTCCGCGATCTACGGGGCCGACGACCCCGGGCGGGCTGTCGAGGCGTTGCGCCGGTCGGCCGCCGCCGCCCGCTGACCCGCCGCCCGCCGACCCGCCGGCCGCGACCGGCTCAGCGCCGACGGCCGAAGAACGCGTTCGACGCCGGCAGGAACAGCACCACCAGGATGAGGATCGGGAAGATGACCGAGCCGACGGCGCTGGAGCGCTGCATCGCGGTGCCCTCCCCGGACAGGCTGACGATCGCGGCGAGGAGCTGCAGCACCGTCACCACGGCGACGACGATCCGGGCCGCCGGGTTGCCGTCGAGCAGCCCTTTGGCGACCGCGAGGTAGACGAGTCCGAGCACGATCGGGATCACGCCGGCCCAGGTGAACGTGCCGACGGCGGAGAACGCGACGATGCCGGTGATGATGGCGATCACCCCGCCGATGACGACCAGGACCGCGAGCACGGTGATCAGGGCGGGGCGACGGACGGACGTGGTCATGGAAGCCTCTTCCGGCTGACGATCGCCCGGTCGGGGTGGTCCGAACGGGTCGATGAACGCTAGGACCGGCGGTTCCGGCCGAGCAAGGGACCTGGGCCCATTCCCCGGGCGTCCCGGTGGACGAGACTGGACGCGGCTGTCGTCCCGCCCGACCGAGGAGCGTCCGAGTGAAGGTGGTGATCGGGGAGGACGAGGTGCTGCTCCGGCGCGGGCTCACCCTGGTCCTGGAGGGGGCCGGGTTCGAGGTGGCCGCGGTCGCCGACGACGCGGCCGGCCTGCTCGCGCTGACCGAGCGGCACCGGCCGGATCTGGTCATCACCGATGTGCGGATGCCGCCGACGCACAGCGACGAGGGCATGGTCGCCGCCCTCACCATCGCCCGCGCGCACCCGGAGATGTCGGTGGTGGTGCTGTCCCAGTACGTGCAGCGCCGGTACGCCGTCGAGCTGCTGGCCGAGAAGCGCCGCGGGGTGGGGTACCTGCTCAAGCAGCGCATCGCCGACGTCGACACCTTCTGCGACGACCTGCGCCGCATCCACGCCGGCGGCGCGGTCATCGACCCCGAGGTCGTGGAGATCATGGTCGCCCGGGCCCGTCAGGACGACGGTGTCATCGCCCGGCTCACCCCCCGGCAGCGCGAGGTGCTGACACTGCTGGCCGAGGGGCGCAGCAACAGCTCGATCGCCGCGGCCCTGGTGGTCACCGAGAAGGCCGTGGTGCAGCACACCTCGCGCATCTACGACGCGCTCGGCCTGTCCGTGGACGACGACGGGCACCGGCGGGTGCTCGCGGTGCTGAAGTACCTGGCGCGAGAATCCCGTTGAGACGGCGCGTACCGGAGACCGACGCCGCGCACCGGGCCCCGCAGTCCGTGCGGTCGTTGCACCGCGCCCTCATGGTGGCGGCCGGCGCGCTGTTCCTGGGCAGCCTGCTGTTGTTCGCCGATCTCGTCGCCGCCGCCGTGGCCCCGGCGTCGGCCCTGGTCCGCTACTTCGCGGTGTGCTGGTTGTGGATGGGGGCCGGCGTCTTCGCCTGGTGGCGGCGTCCGGGCAACCGCCTCGGACTGCTGCTGGTGTGGGGGGCGGTCACCCTCGTCGTGGCCGTCGGCGAAGCGAGCCCGGTGACCTGGGTGGCCGCGGTCGGTGCGGCGTGCGCCACCGGTCCGCTGGCCGTCATGGTGCACCTGCTGCACGCGTTCCCGTCCGGACGGATCCGCGGCCGGGCCTCGGCGGTCACGGTGGCCGGGGTCTACGTGACGAGCTTCGTGCTGCAGGCGCCGCTGTACGCCTTCGACGTGGCGGATGCCCGGCTCCCGCTCTTCGTCGCCGATCGCCCCGACCTGCTGCGGCTGGGCGGCGCGGTGCAGGACGTCGTCGGCGCGGTGGTGGTGCTGGCGACGTCGGTGATCCTGGTCGGCCGGATGCGCCGGGCCCGGCCGGAGCAGCGCCGGGTGTCGGTCCCGCTCTTCGGCTACGGGGTGCTGGCCGTGCTGTGGATCCCGGTGTCGTCGTCGCTGCTGCCCGGCTGGGGTGTCCCCGACGACGTCGTCGCGCTCAGCCAGCTGGTGGTGGTGGCCGGGGTGCCGGTCGCTTTCGCGCTGGCCGTCCTGCGGGGCGCTTTCGCCCGGACCGGGGAGCTGCAGGAACTCTCCGACTGGCTCAGCGCCCGCGACGACCGCCGCTCCCGGTTGGGCATCGGGCTGGCCTCGGTGCTGGGTGACCCGTCGCTGCAGCTGGTGTTCCGGGTGCCCGGCGAGCAACGTCACGTCGACGCCGACGGGCGGCCGGTCGCGCTTCCCGGACCGGACGGTGGTCGCGGGATGGTGGACGTCGAGCTCGGCGGGGAGCCGATCGGCGCCGTGATCTACGACGCGGAGCTGATCGACGACCCGGAGGTGGTCCGGGCGGCCGGCCGGGTCGTCGCCCTGGGGGTGGACCGCGAACGGCTGACCGCCGCGTTGCACGTCACGGAGCAGTCGCTGCGCCGGTCCCGGGAGCGCATCGTGGAGACCGCCGACCGGGAACGCCGCCGGATCGCCCAGGACCTGCACGACGGTCTGCAGGTCAAGCTGGTGCTGCTGGCGCTGGAGGCACAGCAGGTGGCCAACGAGCTCGCGCCCGGGGAACGCACCCGCGAGCAGGCCACCGACCTGCGGCACGGGATCGACGCGGCCGCCGCCGACCTGCGCGCGCTCGTCCACGCCGTGATGCCGTCGGCCCTGCTGGAACGCGGTCTGACGCTGGCCGTGGAGGACCTGCTCGACCGGGTGCCGCTGCGCTCGGTGCTGGACGTCACCGGTGTCGGCCGGCTCTCGATGCCGGTGCAGAGCACCGCCTACTTCGTGGTCGCCGAGGCCGTCGCCAACGTCGTCAAGCACGCCGACGCGGGCAAGGTGCGGGTGCACGTGCTGCAGCGGGACGACACGCTGACCGTGGACGTGGAGGACGACGGGGTGGGCGGGGCGGCCATCGAACGGGGGACCGGCATCCGCGGCCTGCTGGACCGGGTGGACGTCCTCGGTGGTGAGCTGCGGCTGACCAGCCCGCCGGGGGTCGGCACCCGGCTCACCGTCCGGCTGCCCGTCGTGCTCGACCCCGACCGCGGCGCCGAGCCGGCGACGGAGTCCGCCACCGGCTGACCCCGCGCCGGTCGTCGTGGTGCGACCCGACCGGCACGCCGCCGGGATGAGGGAGACTGGACGGTGGCGCCGCGAGCGGTGGCGCCGGTCCGTCGAGGACGGACGCCCCGTCCGCAGGAGGAATGGCACGTGTTCACCGGCATCATCGAGGAGCGCGGCGAGGTGCTCGACCTGACCCTCGCCGCCGACGGCGACTCCGCCCGCCTCACCATCCGGGCCGCCACGGTCACCGACGACGCCGGTCACGGCGACTCGATCGCGGTGTCCGGGGTGTGCCTGACCGTGGTGGACCGTGCCCCCGGCTCGTTCACCGCCGACGTGATGGCCGAGACGCTGCGCCGCACCACCCTCGGCGACCTCGCGGTCGGCGACGCGGTCAACCTGGAGCGTTCGGTCCGCCCGACCACCCGGATGGGCGGCCACGTCGTCCAGGGCCACGTCGACGGCGTCGGCACCCTGGTCTCGCGCACCCCGCACCCGGCCTGGGACGAGATCCGCGTCGCCGTCGGCCCCGACCTCGCCCGCTACATCGCCGGCAAGGGCGCGGTGGCCGTCGACGGCATCTCGCTGACCGTCGTCGACGTCCGCGACACCGACACCGGCGCCGAGTTCGGCATCGGCGTCATCCCGGAGACCCGGGCCGCCACCACCCTCGGCGACCGGCAGCCGGGCGACCGGCTCAACATCGAGGTCGACGTGATGGCCAAGTACGTCGAGCGGCTGCTCGCCACCGGGAGCGTGCCCGCATGACCGGCGCCGATGACCGCCTGCCCAACGGCTTCCACACCATCGAGTACGCCGTCGCCGAACTCGCCGCCGGCCGCACCGTCCTGGTGGTGGACGACGAGGACCGGGAGAACGAGGGCGACCTCATCTTCGCCGGCGAGCTCGCCACCGCGGCCGAGACCGCGTTCATGGTGCGGTACTCCTCCGGGGTCATCTGCGTCCCGATGCCGCCGGAGGACTGCGACCGGCTGGAACTGTCGCCGATGACGCTGGTCAACACCGATCCCAAGGGCACCGCCTACACGGTGTCGGTGGACGCCAAGGACGGCGTCGGCACCGGCATCTCCGCCGCCGACCGGGCCCGCACGATCCGGGCGCTCGCCGATCCCGCGACCGAGCCGGGCGACCTCAGCCGCCCCGGTCACGTCTTCCCGCTGCGGTCCCGGGAGGGCGGCGTGCTCACCCGCCCCGGACACACCGAGGCCGCGGTCGACCTGCTGCGGATGGCGGGGCTCCGCCCGGTCGGGGCGATCGCCGAGGTGGTCAACGACGACGGCACGATGGCCCGGCTCCCGGAGCTGCGCGTCTTCGCCGAGACGCACGGCCTCGCGCTGATCACCATCGCCGACCTCGTCGCGCACCGCCGCCGCTCCGAGGTGCACATCGACCAGGTCGCCGACGCCCGGCTGCCGTTGCCGCAGGGTGAGTTCCGGGCCATCGGCTTCCTCAGCCGGGTCACCGGCAAGGAGCTGGTCGCGCTGGTCAAAGGTGACATCGGCGACGGGGAGAACATCCTCGTCCGGGTGCACTCCGAGTGTCTGATCGGCGACGTGTTCGCCTCCCTGCGGTGCGACTGCGGTCCCCAGCTGGACGCCGCGCTGGACGCGGTGGCCGCCGAGGGTCGCGGCGTGGTGCTCTACATCCGCGGGCACGAGGGCCGGGGGATCGGGCTGCTGCAGAAGCTGCGGGCCTACGAGCTGCAGGACGCCGGCGCCGACACCGTCGACGCCAACCTCGACCTCGGCCTCCCGTCCGACGCCCGCGAGTACGGCACCGGTGCGCAGGTGCTGGCCGCGCTGGGCATCCGGTCGATGCGGCTGCTCACCAACAACCCGGCCAAACGCGCCGGCCTGGAGGGTTACGGCCTGTCCATCGTCGAGCGGGTGCCGCTGCCGGTGGCCAGCAATCCGGAGAACCTGCGCTACCTGACCACCAAGCGGGACCGAATGGGGCACAACCTGGCCGGTCTGGCCGCCCGCACGTTGGGCGCCGAGCAGATGACGGCCGGCAGCCCGATCGATCCGGTCGACGTGGAGAACGCCGACGGCACCGTCGTCCCGACCCCGAGGAGCACCGCATGAGTGGCGAAGGCCGCCCCACCCTGGTCGTCCCCGACGCCCGCGGCCTCAAGGTCGCCGGCGCCGTCGCCCAGTGGCACACCGAGATCATCGACGGGCTGCTGACCCGCGCGCTGGCCGTGGCCCGCGAGGCGGGCACGGCCGAGCCGACCGTCGTCCCGGTGCCCGGCTCCATGGAGCTGCCGGTGGTCGCCGCCCAGCTCGCCACCAACCACGACGCCGTCGTCGCGCTCGGTGTCGTCGTCCGCGGCGGCACCCCGCACTTCGAGTACGTGTGCGAGGCGGTCACCCACGGGCTGCTGCGCGTCTCGCTGGACACCGGCACCGCGGTCGGCAACGGCGTGCTCACCGTCAACACCGTCGAGCAGGCCGTAGACCGGGCCGGCGGACCCGACGCCGCCGAGGACAAGGGCGGTGAGGCGATGGCCGCGGCGCTGGCCACCGCGCTCACCCTGCGTTCCCTGCGGGCGCCGGCCGCCCGGCCGCCGGTCCCGCTGGTCGTCCGGCCGAAGCGGATCGCCGTCTACGCCGCCATCGGAGCGACCGCGGTGATCCTGGTCGGGGTGTTCGTGGCGATCAAGCTGCGCAGCTCCGACACCGGTGTCTACTTCCGCAGCACCGACGCGATCGCGATGGCCGTGCTCGGGCTGCTGTTCGCCGGCGGCATCATGCTCACCGCCCGCCCCCGGCTGCGGGCCGACGCGGACGGTCTGCGGGTGCGCAACATCGTGGGGGAGCGGTACGTGCCGTGGGGCGTCGTGCAGCGGGTGGCGTTCCCGGAAGGTGCGGTCTGGGCCCAGCTGGAACTCGCCGACGACGAGGTCATGTCGGTGATGGCGATCCAGTCGATGGACAAGTCTCGCGCCGTGGTGGCGTTGCGGGAGGTCCGGGCGCTGCACGACCACTACGCGCCGCCGCAGACCCGCACGGCCCGCCCCCGGTACCCGACGAGGACCCGAACCGCCCGCTGGGTCGACTCGAGATCATCGACCGGCAGAAGGCCGCCCAGGGCGGCGGCAAGCGCCGCCGGCGCTGACGGGCGCTCAGTGCGGGCGCGGCCGCCCCTCGCCCGGACCCTGCCCGGGGCCGTCGGGGACGGCGGAGTACTCCCGGAACGCGCCCTGCAGCGCGCCGAGCCCGTCGCGGA
>JBQGEH010000598.1:0-3377 GCA_052039515.1 Nakamurella sp.
GCGCTTGGCGCGCATGTCGGCCGTCGAGAGCGCGGTGACGTTCATCAACGGTGGCACCACCGAGCCGCACATCTCCACGAGCGTCAAGGTCGTCACCCAGGCCGATGTCGACCAGTACCGAGAGCTGTACGGCTCGTGACCGAATTGCAGACCGCGTCGTCGTCGCCGTCGACGACTCCCGACCGCATGGTGATGACCGACATCCGCAAGCGCTACGGCATGGTCGACGCACTCCGGGGCGTCACCCTGCGCCTCGCGCCGGGTGAGGTGATCGGCCTGGTCGGTGACAACGGCGCCGGGAAGTCCACCCTGATGAAGATCCTGGCCGGCGCGGAAACCCCTGACTCCGGGGAGATCTCGTTGGACGGCGTGCCGCAGCGATTCACCTCGCCCCGGGACGCCCGCGACCAGGGCGTCGGCATGGTCTACCAGGACCTCGCCCTCTGCGACGACGTCGACGTCGCCGGCAATCTGTTCCTCGGACGCGAACCGCGGCGGCTGGGCGGGCTGTTCCTCGACCGACGGTCGTTGCACGAGCAGGCCCGGGAGCAGTTGCGCAAACTCAAGGTGTCGATCCCGTTGACGACGACCGCTGTTCGCAACCTCTCCGGTGGCCAGCGGCAGGCCGTGGCCATCGCCCGCGCGGTGACGTTCGAGCCGCGTCTGCTGATCCTCGACGAGCCGACGGCCGCACTCGCGGTCAGTGAGGTCGAGACGGTACTGCGGCTGATCAAGGACGTCGCCGCCCGAGGTGTGAGCGTCATCCTCATCACCCACCGGCTGGCCGATCTGTTCGACGTCTGCGACCGGCTGTGCGTCATGTACGAAGGCACCTTGCGGGCCGACATGGACGCCAGGACAACGACACTGGAGAAGCTGGTGGCGCAGATCGTGGGCCACAAGACGCAGCTGCTGACCGAAGCGGAGAGCCGATGACCACGACCCTGGAGAAGACGCACGAGCGGCTCGCCACCGGTCGCTCAGCCCGGACCTCGGCGCTGCTGATCCGGCACGTGCAGACGGTGAGCATCGCCGTGGTGCTGCTGGTGCTGGTCGTGTACTTCGGTACGGCCACCGAGGGCTTCCTGTCCTGGGTGAACATCCGCACCGTCTTGCAGAACATCGCGCCCAACCTGATCGTCGCGGTGGCGATGACCCTGGTCATCATCAGTGCCGGGATCGACCTCGCGGTCGGCGCGACGGTGGCGGTCGCCGGCGCCGGTCTGGCGTTGCTGCTCAGCCACGGCTGGAACACCACCCTGACCTTCGTCGTCGTGCTGGCCGCCGGTGCCGCCATCGGCGCGGTGAACGGCTACTTCAGTCAGTACCAACGACTGCAGCCGTTCATCGTCACGCTGGCGACGTTGTCGTTGCTCACCGGCGTCGCGCTGTTCATCACCGACGGCTATTCGATCCCGATCAGTCCGGACGCCTGGGTGACCTGGCTCGGGCAGGGCCGGATCGGACCGGTGCCGGCCTCGGTGGTGCTCGCCGTTCTGGTGGCCGTCGTCGGTTGGGTGCTGCTGGAGAAGACGCCGTTCGGGCGCTATGTCGTCGCACTGGGCTCGAACGGGGAGTCGCTGCGCCGGAGTGGCGTGAACGTGCGACGGGTCGGATTCGCGGTCTACGTCCTCGTCGGTGTCGCCGCCGCAGTGGCCGGCATCCTGCTGGCCACACGCCTGGGCTCCGGTTCGTCCAACGCCGGCGGGACCACCTTCGGCCTGACCGTGATCACCGCGGTGGTGCTCGGCGGTACCGACCTGTTCGGCGGGCGGGGGTCCATCGTCGGGACCGTCCTCGGGTCACTGGTCCTGGGCGTGATCGAGAACGGCCTGATCCTGGTTCACGTCTCGACCTTCTTCGTGCCCATCGTCCAGGGCGCCATCCTGCTGGTCGCCATCCTGCTCAACACCCGCGCCTTCTCGCGCTTCATCACCCGGTGACGTGTCGTCGCCCGCGACGACCGACCGCTCGATCTGACAAGGAATTCTGACAATGGTGCATGTTCTCCTGGCCGGCGAATCCTGGGTGAGTTCGTCGACCCACTTCAAGGGCTTCGACCAGTTCACATCGGTCACCTTCGAGACCGGCTCCCAGTACCTGGTCCAGGCGCTGGACGACGACGGGATCGAGGTCACCTATCTGCCGGGACACGAGGTGCCGCAGCGCTTCCCGAGCGACCGGGCGGCGCTCTCGCGCTTCGACGTGGTCATCATCTCCGACATCGGCGCCAACAGCATCCTGTTGCACCCGGACACCTTCCTGCACGGGCGGCCCACCGCCAACAGGCTGCGGGCATTGGCAGACTGGGTGACCGAGGACGGCGGTGGCCTCGTCATGGCGGGCGGCTACCTGAGTTTCCAGGGCATCGAGGGGAAGGCCGCCTACCGGGGCACCCCCGTCGAGGAGGTGCTGCCCGTGACGATGGAGCCCTGGGACGACCGGGTCGAGACCCCCGAGGGGGCTCACGCGACGGTCACCGACGTCGATCATCCTGTGCTGCGCGGGGTTCCGGCGAGCTGGCCCGCACTGCTGGGGTACAACCGGGTGCACGCCAGGGCTGACGCCGCTGTGCTCAGCACCGTCGGGGACGACCCGCTACTGGTCGTCGGGACGGCGGGGCGCGGCCGGTCGGTCGCGTGGGCCTCCGACATCGCCCCGCACTGGTGCCCGGTCTCGTTCGTCGAGTGGCCGGGTTACGCGCGGCTGATGACCCAGATGGTGCGGTGGGCGGCCGGCTCGCGGGTGGCGGCCGCCAACGGAGCCTCGACCTTCACGGGTTCGGCGTGACCGACGAGTGGGAGCCGGTTCCGGTCGCGACCGTGACCGGCCCGGTGTCGTCGTCGGAGCTCGGCATGGTGCTGCCGCACGAGCACCTCGTGTGCGACATCTCGCCGTCCTACGCTCCGGTGGGTGACCCGGTGATCGACGACTGGCTGGCCGGGCCGGTGCGACCGGACCTGGCCTGGTTGCTCAGCCAGTACCCGTACAACAGCCGCGACAATTGCCGGATGGACGACCACGAGGCCGTTCTCGAGGAACTTCGCGGGTTCCGATCGGTGGGTGGGGGAACCGTCATCGATCTCACCTCTGCGCACGAGGGACGCTCACCGGACACCTTGCGCGAGCTGTCCCGCCGATCCGGCGTTCAGATCGTGATGGGTTCCGGTTGGTATCTCGAGTCGTCGGAGTCCGAGCGGATGCGGACCGCCGACGTCGACACCCAGGTCGAGGACCTCGTCGGTGACTTCCGGGACACGGTGCCGGCGCCCGGTGTCATCGGTGAGATCGGCGTCAGTCCCGGGTTCACGGCAGCGGAGGAGCGCAGCCTCCGCGCGGCCGCGTACGCGCAACGCGAGTTGGGCGTCCCGCTGTTC
>JBQGEH010000599.1:0-3548 GCA_052039515.1 Nakamurella sp.
GCTGTCGCGAGGTCGGCCCGGGCGGCCGGACGGCCCCACCTCCACACCCGACCCGGGAACGACGACGGCCCCACCCCGACGGTGGTCGGGGTGGGGCCGGTCGTGGTGGGGTGCGTCAGCCGCCGAAGGCCTTCGCGATCACCTGCTTCTGCTCGACCTCGTGCACCCGGGCCGACCCGGCCGACGGGGCGGCCATCGCCCGGCGGGACGCCCGGCCGAGGCCCAGCAGCCGCGGCGACGCCTCGGGGAGCGCCTCGACCAGGAACGGCCAGGCACCCTGGTTCTTCGGCTCCTCCTGGCACCACAGGAAGCTCTTCGCCCCCGGGTACATGTCGAGCACGTAGTTGAGCTTGCGCCGCGGCAGCGGGTAGAGCTGCTCGAGCCGCACGATGGCGGTGTCGGTGATGTTGTTGGCCGTCCGGTAGGCGTCCAGCTCGTAGAAGATCTTGCCGGTGCACAGCACGACCTTGGTCACCGCCGAGGCGTCGACGGTCGGGTCGGGGAGCACCGACTCGAACTTGCCCTCGGTGAAGTCGGTGACCGACGACACCGCCGCCTTGTTGCGCAGCATCGACTTCGGGGTGAACACCACCATCGGGCGGTGCACGCCGTCCAGCACGTGGCGGCGCAGCAGGTGGAAGTAGTTCGCCGGGGTCGACGGGATCGCCACCGTCATCGAACCCTCCGCGCACAGCTGCAGGAACCGCTCCGGGCGGCCCGAGGTGTGGTCGGGACCCTGGCCCTCGTGACCGTGCGGCAGCAGCAGGACCACGCCCGACTGCTGACCCCACTTGGCCTCACCGGACGACAGGTACTCGTCGATGACCGACTGGGCGCCGTTGACGAAGTCGCCGAACTGCGCCTCCCACAGCACCAGCGCGTCGCGGTTGGCCACCGAGTAGCCGTACTCGAAGCCCAGCGCCGCGTACTCGGTGAGCGCCGAGTCGTACATCAGCACGCGCTCCTGGTCCGGCGACAGGTGCTGCAGCGGCAGGTACTCGCTGCCGTTGTGCCAGTCGATGAGTGCGGCGTGCCGCTGCACGAAGGTGCCGCGGCGGGTGTCCTGACCGGCCATCCGGACGAGCCGGCCGTCCATCGCGGTGGCGCCGAGGGCGAGCAGTTCGCCGAACGCCCAGTCGATGCCGCCCTCGCGGCTCATCTGCACGCGCCGGTCGAGCACCGTCTTCACCCGCGGGTGCGGGACGAAGCCCTCGGGGAACTCCAGCGCCGCGTCGGCGATGCGCTCCAGCTGCGCCTGGGTGATGGTGGTGTCCACCTTCGGCGGGATCGGCTGCTCCTCCTCGACGGACGGGGAGGCGACGGCGGCGGCCCGCTCCAGCTCGCGGACCTCGTTGAAGACCCGCTCCAGCTGCCGGTGGTAGTCCTTGAGCGCCTCCTCGGCGTCCTCGGCGGACAGGTCGCCCCGGCCGATCAGCGACTCGGTGTAGATCTTCCGGACGGAGCGCTTGCCGTCGATGATCTGGTACATCAGCGGGTTGGTCATCGAGGGGTCGTCGCCCTCGTTGTGGCCACGCCGGCGGTAGCAGACCATGTCGATGATGACGTCGTTGCCGAACGTCTGGCGGTACTCCACGGCGAGCTCGGCGGCCCAGACGGCGGCCTCCGGATCGTCGCCGTTCACGTGGAAGACCGGCGCCTCGATCATCTTCCCGACGTCGGTGCAGTACTCCGAGGAGCGCGACGCCTCCGGGGCGGTGGTGAAGCCGACCTGGTTGTTGATGATGACGTGCACGGTGCCGCCGGTGCGGTACCCGCGCAGCTTGGACAGGTTCAGCGTCTCGGCGACCACGCCCTGGCCGGCGAACGCGGCGTCGCCGTGCAGCGCGATCGGGATGACCGAGAAGCCGCTCTCGCCGCGGTTGATGATGTCCTGCTTGGCGCGGACCACACCCTCCAGCACCGGGTCGACGACCTCGAGGTGGGAGGGGTTGGCGACCAGGGTGACCTCGACCTGGCCCTCGCCGAAGGGTCGGATGAACTTGCCGTTGGCGCCGAGGTGGTACTTGACGTCGCCGGAGCCGTGGGCCTGACCGGGATCGAGGTTGCCCTCGAACTCGCGGAAGATGTTGGCGTAGGGCTTGCCGACGATGTTGGCGAGCACGTTGAGGCGGCCGCGGTGGGCCATGCCGATGACGACCTCGTCGAGGGAGTACTCGGCGGCCTTGTTGAGCACCGCGTCCAGCAGCGGGATGACGGTCTCGCCGCCCTCCAGCGAGAACCGCTTCTGCCCCACGTACTTGGTCTGCAGGAACGTCTCGAACGCCTCGGCGGCGTTGAGTCGGCCGAGCAGGTACTTCTGCCGCTCCACCGGGGGCTTGGGTCGCTTGTCCTCGACGCGCTGCTGGATCCAGCGGCGCTTGACCGGGTCCATGATGTGCATGTACTCGACACCGACGGTGCGGCAGTAGGAGTCGCGCAGGACGCCGAGGACGTCGCGCAGCTTCATGAACTGCTGGCCGTTGAACCCGCCGACCGGGAACTCCCGGTCCAGGTCCCACAGGGTCAGGCCGTGCGACAGCACGTCCAGGTCGGGGTGGCGGCGCTGGCGGTAGTTCAGCGGGTCGGTGTCGGCCATCAGGTGACCGCGGGTGCGGTACGCGTCGATGATCTCCAGCACCCGGGCCGTCTTGTCGACGCTGCCGTTGCGGCCGGCGTAGATGTCGGAGACCCAGCGGACCGGCTCGTAGGGCAGCCGCAGCGCGGTGAAGACGTCGTCGTAGAACTCGTCCTCGCCGAGCAGGAAGTTGTGGATGCGGCGCAGGAACTCACCCGACTCCGCGCCCTGGATGATGCGGTGGTCGTAGGTGGAAGTCAGCGTCATGATCTTGCTGACGCCGAGCTCAGCCAGGGTGTGCTCGCTGGCGCCCTGGAACTCCGCCGGGTACTCCATGGCGCCGACGCCGACGATGGTGCCCTGGCCGGCCATCAACCGCGGCACCGAGTGCACGGTGCCGATGCCGCCCGGGTTGGTCAGCGAGATGGTGGTGCCGGCGTAGTCGTCGGCGACGAGCTTGCCGCTGCGGGCCTTGGCGACCACGCCCTCGTAGGCGCGCCAGAACTCGACGAAGTTCATCTGGTCGCAGTTCTTGATGGGCAGCACGACCAGACTGCGCTGCCCGTCCTTGCCCGGCAGGTCGATGGCCAGACCGAGGTTGACCCCGGCCGGGCTGACGTGCACGGACTTGCCGTCGACCTCGGCGTAGTGGGCGTTCATGTTCGGGTAGTCGCGCAGCGCGCGGACGATGGCGTACCCGATGAGGTGAGTGAACGAGATCTTCCCGCCGCGCTGCCGCTTGAGGAAGTTGTTGATGACGATGCGGTTGTCGGCCAGCAGCTTCGCCGGGACCGCGCGCACCGAGGTGGCGGTGGGGATCTCCAACGAGGCGGTCATGTTCTTGCTGACCGCGGCGGCCATCCCGCGGATCGGGGTGGTGACCTGCTGCCGGTCGGCGGCGGACGCGGCGGACCGCGCCGGCGGGGCGGTGGTGGCGCTGTGCGCGGCGGTCCGCGGGGCCGGCGGCGGGGTG
>JBQGEH010000600.1:0-2516 GCA_052039515.1 Nakamurella sp.
CAGCGTCGCCGGCATCAGGGTCTGGGCGGCCGGCGTCGCCGGCCGTTCGATCCGCCGGAGCAGCGCCTCCCCGGCGCGGCGGCCCAGCGCGTGTCCCGCGATGTCGACGCTGGTCAGCCACAGGTGGCGCAGGCGGGCCAGGTGCGTGTTGTCGAAACCCACCACCGACAGCGCCGACGGCAGGTCCAACCCCAGTTCGTCGGCGGCCGAGATCGCCCCGATGCAGGCGACATCGTTGACCGCGAACACCGCCGTCGGCCGCTCGTCGGTGTTCGCGGACAGCAGCCGGACGGCGGCGCGGTAGCCGCCCTCCTCGGTCGCGTCCGAGGTCTCGATCCGCGGAACCAGGCCGTGCCGCTCCATCGCGGCGACGTAGGCGTCACGCCGTAGCGCGGCGAAACGTCCGGTGCCTCCGGCGATGTGAGCGATTCGGCGATGCCCGAGCGACACCAGGTGGTCGACCGCCTGGGTCGCGCCGGCGGTGTCGTCACCGGCGATGACGTCCACCCCGGGCAGGTCGACGTCACGGCTCGCGGCCACGACGGTCGGCACCACCCGGGTCGCCTGCTGCAGCACCGGCGTCAGCGGCATCGTCCCCACCAGGACCAGACCGTCCACCGGGAACTCGAGGAAGCCCTGGGTCAGCAGGTCGTCGGTGCGGCTGTCCAGCCGGGAGTCACCGAGGTACATCCGGTAGCCGGCCTCCCCCAGCACCGCCGCCAGCCCCTCGAGACAGTCGACGTACCAGGGGTTGCGCAGGTCGTTGAGGAGGACCCCGACGGTGGACGTCCGTCGCCGCGACAGGTGCCGGGCGGTGGCGTTGGGCCGGTATCCGAGGTCGGCGATGGCCCGCTCCACGGCCTCCCGCTTGGCCACCCCGACCTTGTCCGAGCCCTGGAGCACCAACGACACCAGCGACTTGGACACTCCGGCCGCGGCGGCGACGTCGCGGATGGTCGGTGGGCGGGGCGGGACGGCGGACGTCATCGGGTGCCCCCTCCGAGAGTGTTGACAGGACGGCCGCGGCTGGGTCATCCTGGGCGTGTTGGACCGGTCCAATCTTTGTCCAACGGTAGCGCACCCACCGTCGAGGAGCAATCATGTCGCAGCCGTCGTCCCGCCCAGGTCTGGGTGTCGCCGTGGCCGGTTTCGGGTGGATGGGCCGGGTGCACACCCAGGCCTACGCCCGCGTCCGGCACCACTTCCCCGACGTCACCCCGGTGCCGGAGCTGGCCGCGGTGGCCGACGAAGTACCCGGCCGCGCCGAGCAGGCGGCCGCGCAGTACGGCTTCGCCGCCGCCACGACCGACTGGCGTGAGCTGGCGACGGATCCGGCGGTCCAGGCGGTCAGCGTGACCGCCCCCAACTTCCTGCACCGGGAGATCGGGGTGACCCTGGCCGAGGCCGGCAAGCACATCTGGATCGAGAAGCCGGTGGGCCTGTCCGCCGACGACGCCCGGGCCGTGCAGGCCGCGGTGACCAAGGGCGGCGTGCAGAGCCAGGTCGGGTTCAACTACCGCAACGCGCCGGCCGTGCAGTACGCCAAGCAGATCATCGACTCCGGCGAGCTCGGCACCGTCACCCACGCCCGGTTCCGCTTCCTGTCCGACTACGCCGCCCACCCGGACGGCGCGCTCAGCTGGCGCTTCGAGCGGGCCCGCGGTGGCAACGGCGTGCTCGGCGACCTCGTCTCGCACGGCGTCGACCTGACCTGGTACCTGCTCGGCGATCTCGAGGCGCTGGTCGCCGACACCACGATCTTCCTGCCCGAGCGGGCCCGGCCGACCGGGGCCACCAGCGGACACCAGCGGGCCACCGGCGGCGAGCTCGGTCCGGTCGAGAACGAGGACTGGATGAGCGGTCTCATCCGGATGGGCTCGGGAGCGCGGGTGTCGCTGGAGGCGAGCCGGGTCGCGGTCGGCGAGCAGAACAACTACGGCTTCGAGATCCACGGCACCAAGGGCGTGCTCACCTGGGACTACCGCCGGATGGGCGAGCTCGGGGTCGGTCTCGGCGGCAGCTACGCCGACCAGAACATCAGCACGGTGTTCGTCGGTCCCGGGCACGGGGACTTCGGGGCGTTCCAGCCCGGCGCGTCCAACCCGATGGGCTACGACGACCTCAAGGTGATCGAGCTGCGCAACTTCCTCGCGTCGATCGAGCGGGGCGAGCCGGTGGGGGCGACGGTCGCCGACGCGGTGCGCAGCGCCGTCACGCTGGACGCGATCGTCGAGTCCGTGGCCACCGGGGGCTGGGTCACCCTGGCCTGAGCCCGACGGGGCCGGGCTGGGCCGAGTCGGGCCGCGTCAGGCCGGGCCTCGCTTCCCGCTGCCGCTGCTTCCCGCTTCCGACATCCGTTGACGCGGACGATATGTCGGCAGCGTTGACGCAAACCGGCCGCGCGACGGGCGGACGGTGGCGGGGTTCGAGCTGTGGAGCGAGGCTGGGCCGGACGCTGCACCCGAAGCCCGGTCCCCGGCGTCCCGCTTCCGACATCGCTTCCCGCTTCCGACATG
>JBQGEH010000601.1:0-2489 GCA_052039515.1 Nakamurella sp.
GTCGGAGATCACCGTCGACGACATCGCCACCGGGGCGGGTGTCGCGCGGCGGACGTTCTTCAACTACTTCGAGTCCAAGGAGGACCTGCAGGCCGTCCTGGGCGGGATGCGCCCGGGGGCGTTCCTGGCCGCGGTGCGGGCCCGGCCGCTGGACGAGGACCCGTGGGAGATGCTGCGCACCTCGATGCTCGGTCTGCTGCAGGCGTCGCCGCGGGAGTCGATCGAGCGGATGCGGGCGATGTGGCGCGAGCCCGCGCTGCTCGAGCGCAACGTCGCGGGCCGGCGCCTGCTGGAGCAGAACCTCACCGAGGAGATCCGCCGCCGCCGCCCGCAGCTGACCGAGACCGACGCCCTGCTGCTGGTCTCGGTGTTCCTCACCGCCACCCGGGTCGCGCTGCAGACCTGGGTCGACGACGGCGAGTCGGGGGAGCCGACCGAAGCGCTCGCGGCCACGGTCGACGCGGTGCGGGTGACGCTGGGGACGTCGGTCTGACCGGCGTCAGCCGTCGGTACAGGCGAGCAACGCCACCGCCAGGGTGTCGTCCACGATGAGCGTCGAGACGTGCCCGCCGGCGATCGCCGCCCGGGCGATCGCGGCCTTCTCGGCACCGGCCGCGACACCGACGGACACCTCCCGACGACCGAGCGCGGCGAGGTCCAGCCCCATGGTGCGGTCGTCCAGTTCCGGGTCGGCGACACTGCCGTCGGCGGTGATGAAACGGGAGATGACGTCACCGACCGCGCCGTTCTCACGGAGCCGCCGGACGTCGCTCTCGTCGACGTAACCGGAGGACACCAGGACCGAGTCGGTCTGCAACCGGCCGAGGGAGAACATCGCCACCGGGGCGCGGCGCGCGCCCTGCAGCGTCCTGCGGACGGTCGGCTCGGCCTCCAGGGCGCGGCGCACCCCGACACCGCCGACGACGGCCGGGACCTGCAGCAGGTGCGCGCGGCCCCGACCGCGTTCGCCGAACCGGTGCATGGTCTCCACCGCTCCGGTGGCGTAGCTGCTGATCGGCACGGCGCCGTTGAGCTGGTACAGATCCACGTCGCGCGCCCAGCCGTCGCGCAGTACGAGCGACACGGCCTGCATGGTGGTGCCCCAGCCCAGCGCCACCGACGTGCCGGACAGGTCCAGCCCCTCGAGCCAGTGGGCGCCGGCCGCCGCCACCGCCAACAGCCGTAGCGGGTCCTCGCTGCTGCCGGCGCCGGCGAAGGAGGCCGCGACGACCGCCTCCCGGAGACCGAACCGGGTCTCCAGCGCCACCTCCAGCTCGGTCAGCCGGACGTGCGGATGACTGATGTCGATGCTGACGATGCCCCGGTCCAGGGCCGACGCCAGCAGCCGTCCGACCTTGATGCGGCTGATACCGAGCCGGTCGGCCACCTGGGCCTGGGTCAGGCCCAGCCGGTAGTACAGGTAGGCGGAGCGGACGGTCAGGCGGTCGTCCATGGCGGTCACCGCGGTCCCTGGACCCACGGACTCGAGGGCGGTCACGGGGTCGTCCGGCGGTCGTCTGCGGGCATCAGTCCGCCGCTTGGCCCCGGCGGAGGCGGTCGATGAGGACGGCCAGCAGGATGACGACGCCCATGATGATCTGCTGGTAGAACGACTTCACGTTCATCAGCGTCATGCCGTTGGACAGCACCGCGATGAAGAGCGCGCCGATGAGGGTGCCGACCAGCGAGCCACGGCCGCCCATCAGCGAGGTTCCGCCCAGCACGATCGCCGCGATGGCGTTGAGCTCGTACCCCGTCCCGAGGTCGGGCACCGCACTCTCCAGTCGGGACGCGACGATGAGACCGGCGATCCCGGCACACAGCCCGGAGATGACGTAGGTCCACATCACCACCGAGCGGACCGGGATGCCACTGAGCCGCGCCGCCTCGGCGTTGCCGCCGATGGCCAGCACCTGCCGGCCGAAGACGGTGCGGTTGAGCAGGAACCAGCCGGCGGCGAAGACGGCGAGCATGATGAGCACCGCCACCGGCACACCGAGGACGCTGCCCTGGCCGATCCAGTCGTAGCCGACCTCGTCCGGGATGAGGGTGGTGCCGCCGGTGCCGACGTAGACCACACCACGCAGGTAGGTCAGCGCCGCCAGCGTCACGATGAACGCGGGCAACGCGAACCGGGCGATGAAGACGCCGTTGACGGCACCCACCACCGCACCGGCGGCCAGTGCGCACAGGATCGAGACCACGGCCGGCATCGAGTGGTCGCTGAGCACGATCGCGACCATCGCGCAGACCCCGAGGGCCGACCCGACCGACAGGTCGATGCCGGCGGTGAGGATGACGAAAGTGCCGCCGGCGGCCAGGATGGAGGTCGCCGAGACCTGGCGCAGCACCTCGAGGAGGTTGTTGACGCTCCAGAAGTACGGCGCGATGACCGCCATCAGCACGATCAGCAGCAGCAGGGCGATGCCGACGCCGAGCTGGTCGCTACGGTCGAGGAACTGGCGGACCGCACCGGCGGGCCGGTCCTT
>JBQGEH010000602.1:0-3555 GCA_052039515.1 Nakamurella sp.
ACTTCGCGTTGACCGCCACGAACTCCGGCGCGGTGGCCACCAACGTCTGCGACGCGTCGTCGGTGGCGGGGAGCGCAGTGACCTTGATGTCGTCCTTGCCGCCGGGCGCGTAGCCGTAAGCACTGGGCAGGGCTGCCGAGATCATGACCATCATGCCGGCCTTGCCGGTGGCCAGGGACTGCATCGCCTGATCCTCCGGGGTTCCCACCGAGTCGGGGGTCAGGAAGCCCTGCTGCGAGAGGGTCTGCAGCTTGGTGAACACCTCACGCCAGGCCGCGTTCTCGGCGAACGAGGTGGTGCCGGCCGCCATCTGCTCGTCGATGTCGGGGGTCGGTCCGTAGACGAGCGTCCCGGCCAGCGAGTACGTCGGGAACTGCAGCGCCACGCCGTTGGCGAACCCGGCGGCGATCGGCACCTGCCCGTCGGACTTGAGCTTCTCGGCGGTGTCGAGCAGCTCGCTCCAGGTGGTCGGCGGTTGCAGACCCAGGCGCTCGAAGGTCTTGGCGTTGTAGGCCAGGACGATGGCGTTCTGCGAGGTCGGGTAGGCGGTCACCTTGCCGTCCACCTCGACGAGGCTGCGGACGCTGGGGGACAGCTGCTCGTTCCAGTCGGCGGTGATGTCGGCCAGCTCGCCGGAGCGACCGAGCACGCCGGCGGCCACCGGGCTCGAGTTGCCCGGGGACACCCGGAAGAGGTCGGGCGCCGTGCCCGAGGTCAGCTGGATCCGGAGCTGCTGGTTGAGCTCGTCGGTGGGCATCTGCGTCGCCTCGACGGTGATCCCGGTCGATTCCTGGCATCCGGGCAGGACGGCGTCCAGGCCCTTCTTCTGCGAGGCCGCGACGAGCATGGTCAGGGTCTCCGGCTGGCCGGGGGCGGCTCCTCCACCGCCTCCGGTGTTGACGAACCCGCACCCGGCGAGCGAGAGCGCGAGCGCGCCGGTCAGGGCCGCGGCCGCGACCCGGGAACGGCGAACGACGGTGTTCATGCTGACTCCTTGATGGTGGCGAGGTGGTGCGTGGTCGAGGCGTCGACGGCGACGACCTCGTTGGGGTGGGGTTCATCGGGGACGATCGCGCCGTGGGAGCGCAGGACGGTCCTGATCTCGGTGGGCGCGACGCCGGTCAGCGGCAGGTCGCGGTCGGCGGCGATCGCGGCGACCACGCCGGCCGCCTGACCCATCGCCATGCACGAGGCCTGGACGCGGTAGGCGGAGTTGGCCTCCTGGTCACCGGCCGCGCTCCGGCCGGCCACCATCAGATGATCATGGTCGCGGGGCAGCATCGCGCCGAGCGGGACGGTGGGGACGATGCCGTACGGCAGCGGTCTGATGTCGATGCCGTGGCCGTCGGGGTCGTGCACGTCGATCGGGTAGAAGCTGTGCGACACCATGTCGGGGTAGCGGCGGCCGGCGACGTAGTCGGCCGCGGTGATCGGCGTCCGCCCGACGATCGTGCGGCTCTCCCGGATCCCGCACTCGGCGGACCACGACTCGATCCGCAGCCCTTCCAAGCCGGGCTGGGCGATGAGGAACTGGTGGATCCGGACGACGGCCCGTCGAGCGGCGAGCTCGGTCCGCGTCCGACCGGCGCTGCTGTCGCCCTCGGTGTTGATCACGTGGATGGCGTTGCGACCACGGGCGCGCAGGAACCTGCGGACCGGGTCCGTGGCTCCCGCGAAGTCGTGGGACAGCAACCGGCCGTCCGCCACCGCAGCCGCATAGGCCTCGGACAGTGCGTCGACGTCGAGCCGGTCGAGGTCGTACCCGCCGACGGTGATCATGATCGTGCCGGGCTGGCGTCGCGCGTTGCCGACCCGGGGCAGCCCGGCCAGGCCGACCACGTCGGCGTCGCCGGTGCAGTCGATCACCCGGCGGGCCGTGATCCGGCGCAGACCCTCCTTCTCGCACAGGGTCAGATGCCACAGGCCGTCGGCCCAGCGCGCGTCGGCGATCATCGTGTGCAGCAGCGGTTCGACGCCGCTGCCGGTGACGACGTCGTCGACCGTCGCCGCGAACAGCGCCGCGTCGACCGGCACCTGCAGCTTGTAGTGCGGCAGGTCCCACCGGCTGAAGTCGGGCATCGGGGTGCGGGCGAGCCGGGTGGCGGCCACGACCACGTCCCAGCCGATCCCGGCGATGATCTGTTCACCCCAGGCGTGGAACAGACCCGGCAGAGCCACTCCCGCCACGGTGGTGGTGCCGCCGAAGGCGCCGTTCTTCTCCACCAGGAGGGTGCGCGCGCCCAGCCGAGCGGCCTGGACGGCCGCGGGGAAGCCGGCCGGCCCACCACCGACCACGACGACGTCGTACGACTCAGCCATGGGACACCTCGGTCGAGCTCGGGTGACCGATCGCGGCCGACACCGCGTCGGCGGCGGCGATGGTGGCGTCCCGCAGTGAGGCCGCGTGATCGGGGGTGTGGCGGATCGAGGGGTAGCCGACGCAGACCGCGGCGACCGTTCGACCGAAGCTGTCACGGACCGGGGCGGCCAGCCCGCAGACCCCGGGCGCCTCCTCCTCGACGTTGGTGGCGTACCCGGCCCGTCGCACGCCCTCGACCAGCTCGAGCACCTCGTCGAGGCCTCGTTCGTGATAGCGGTTCGCGTAGGCGGGCGACGACAGCAGCGCGGAGATCGCGTCGTCGTCGAGCCCGGCCAACAGCATCTTCCCGGCGGCGGTGCGGTAGAGCGAGGCGGGATCGGGATCGCGCTCCTGGGTCTGCGGCGTCGTCGGGTTCACGTTGAGCAGTTGGGGACTGACCATGATCGCGAGGTTCACCCGTCGGCCTCCCTGGAGCACTGCGAGGTGGACGGTCTCTTCGGTGGCGTGCCACAGCCGGGTCAGCTCGGGCGCGGCCACGGCGGCGACGTCCACCTGTCCCTGGAACGTCCGGGCGAAGTCCATGCACCGCGTGCCGAGCACGTAGTTCCGGGTCTCGGCCACCTGATCGACCATCTCGTTCATGATCAACGAGGCCAGCAGGGTCCGGCCGGTGGAGGCGTGCACCCCCACCGATGCCGTGAGATCGCCCAGCCCGATGCCGCCGGGTCCGGCGGCGGCGATGGCCGACATCAGCGCGACCGCGCGGTCGATGGCCTGGATCGGACTGGGTCCTCGCTGACTCATGAGGTGAGTTCTACAGTATCGAAGTGCATTCGACAATATGAAACTCCGAACTTCTGTGGGGGAGTCGACGCATCGCTGCCGGCCGACAATTGCGGTGCGACCGACGACTCCGCTGGCTAGGCTCGACCGCCGTGACCAGGCCCGCCCAGCGCAGCACCGACGCCGGGCCGATCGGCTCCGACGCTCCCGAGCCCATCGGCTGGCGGCGGCTCGCAGGACCGGCCAGTGTCGTCGCGCTGACCCTGTCCTTGATCGGCGCGCTGGGCCAGGCCTTCGGCACGGTGGTCTCCGGGCAGCTCGCCGCGGGGCCGACCGTCACCCTGGTCGCGGTCCTCGCGGTCTGCCTGGTGCTCGCGGCGGTGGCCGACTCGGTGGGACGGATCGTCTGGTCCGGGGTCAGCGACCGGGCCGAGGGGCGGCTGCGCGACGAC
>JBQGEH010000603.1:0-1684 GCA_052039515.1 Nakamurella sp.
CCCGGCCGGCGCAGCAGTCGACCTGCTGCGGACGGCTCCAACGCGGGTACGGCGTGGATGGCCCGGCGAACCTCGGCGGTGAGGGCGTCGAGGGCGACAGGTAGCCCGCCCACATCGCGGCGACGATAGCGATGCCGCCCATGACGGGGGTGCCCCGCTTGGCGCCATGGGACTGGGGGCCGTCGTCGCGGATCTCCTGCCCGACACCCCGCGCCGTGAAGAACCGGATGAGAAACGGTGTCAGCAGGAGCGAGACCGCGAGCGCGACGCCGGCAGCGACAAAGATCCCTCGGATGATCGCTCTCCCGTCCTCGATGGCGTCCAGCCCGATGGTCTCGGAGACGAACTTGTCCAGCGGCAGCCGGCCGGCCAGGAACAGCTCGATGAGGACGGGGAAGTCCCGGGACGGCAGGCAGTCGCCGTACCAGGAGGACTTGAGCGACCCGCCGCGGCCGAAGACGTCCAGCAGCGGCAGTTCCAGCTGCATCGTCGGGGTGGGCACGCCGACGAGCACCACGGTGCCGGCGAGGTCGCGGCCGTAGAACGCCTGGAGCCAGGTTTCCGGCCGGCCCACCGCGTCGACCACCACGTCCGCACCGAAACCGTCGGTGAGCGCCTGGATCTCGGCGACGACATCGGTTCCCTCACCGACCAGCACGGTGTGCGTCGCACCGAACTCCTTCGCCCAGTCCAGCTTCCGCTGGTCCCGGTCGACGGCGATGATCCGCCGCGCCCCCACCAACGCCGAGCCCGCGATCGCCGCGTCGCCCACGCCGCCGCAGCCGATGACCGCGACGGTGTCCTCCTTGCTGACCGCGCCGGTGTTGATCGCCGCACCGAGCCCCGCCATCACCCCGCAGCCCAGCAGCCCGGCCACCGTGGCCGGCGCCTCCGGGTCGACCTTGGTGCACTGGCCGGCGTGCACCAGCGTCTTCTCGGCGAACGCACCGATGCCCAACGCGGGGGAGAGCTCGGTCCCGTCCTCCAGCGTCATCTTCTGCGTCGCGTTGTGGGTGTTGAAGCAGTACCAGGGCCGCCCCCGCCGGCAGGCCCGGCACTCACCGCACACCGCGCGCCAGTTGAGGATGACGTAGTCGCCCGGCGCCACGTCGGTGACGCCCTCGCCGACCGCCTCGACCACGCCGGCCGCCTCGTGGCCCAGCAGGTAGGGGTAGTCGTCGCCGATGCCGCCCTGCTTGTAGTGCAGGTCGGTGTGGCACACCCCGCAGGCCTGCACCCGCACCAGCGCCTCGCCCGGGCCGGGATCGGGGACGTGGATGGTGACCACCTCGACGGGGGCGTCCTTGGTCCGGGCGATGACGGCCTTGACTGCGTGCGGCACAACTACCTCCGATGCGAGACGGTGACCGCCCGACTCTAATCCGGGGTCACACCGCCGATCCGGCACGGGCGGGAACAGTCACCCCCCTCCGGTGGTTGTGTCTCGGGTCCGCCGCGGCGCACCGCGGCGATCCAGCACCCGCACGACGGAAGGCACCCTCATGACCGCGACCGGACTCACCACCATCGGCTTCGTCGGCTCCGGCAACATCGGCGGGCAGCTCGCCCGCCTGGCCGTGAAGGCCGGCTACGACGTCGTCGTCAGCAACTCGCGGGGCCCCGAGACGCTGGCCGATCTCGTCGACGAGCTGGGCCCGCAGGCCCGCGCCGCGACCGCCGCCGA
>JBQGEH010000604.1:0-2617 GCA_052039515.1 Nakamurella sp.
GCGAAGCTCGACATCCCGGTCGGCGAGAAGGACCTGAAGACCCGGGCGGATTGGTACTTCCCCACGCAGGCCGACGGCTCGGTCGACGCGACCGGCGTCATCTATCTGCAGCACGGGTTCATGGGTCGCAAGTTCTTCTACTCGGCGCTGGCCAAAGACCTGTCGCAGCAGACGAACAGCATCGTCGTGGTGCCCAACATCCCGTCGTTCCCGTCGCTGCGCTGCGGGGGCTGCTGGCTCAACGGCACGCAGACCCAGCAGGCGGTGGCCGACCTGTTCCTCGGTGACGAGAACGAACTCCTCACGAGCGCGGTCGCTGCCGGGTACACCGGCGATCTGCCCAAGGACTTCGTGCTCACCGGGCACTCGGCCGGCGGCGGTCTGGCTGCCGCCGCGGGCGGCTACTACGAAGCGGATCCCGGCAACGGCGGCAACCTGCGCGGCGTCGTGATGTTCGACGGGTTCGCCTTCACGAACGTCGTCCCCGAGGCACTGACCCGCCTCGGCGACGTCCCGGTCTATCAGATCGCGGCGCCACCGCAGGCCGGCAACCTCTTCGGCGCCACCACCAAGGAGCTCGTCACCGCGCGGCCGGGGCAGTTCGTCGGGGTGACGCTGGCCGGCGGGTCGCACGTCGACTCGTTGCTGGGTGCCAATCCGGTCATCGATCTGCTGGCGCAGCTGGTCACCCGGTTCTCAGCGCCCGGAAACACCGCGGCGGTGTACACCCTGGCGTCCGGGTGGATCAACGACCTGTACCGGGGCCTCGGTCCGGCCGACGGCAGCGGCATCTACGGCGCGCCCGACCAGTACATCGTGCTCGGTGACACCTCGGCCGTCGTGTTGGCACCTCCGCCCGTCGTCGATGTGAACTCCTACCTCGGCACCTGGTACGAGGTGGGCAGCGTCAAGCAGTTCTTCTCGATCGGCCTGGTGAACACCAAGGCCGTCTACGGTCTGAACACGGACGGTTCGATCAGCGTCGCGAACTCGGGAAACTACTTCTTCGACAACGGCCCGGAGTCGACCATCCGGGGCACCGCGCTGCCCGTCGACTCCACCAACAGCAAGCTGAAGGTCACGTTCTTCGGCAAGCCGAACGCCAATCCACCGGGCAACTACTGGATCGTCGACCTGGATCCGGACTACCAGTGGGCCATCGTCAGCGATCCGACGGGTCTGTCGGGCTTCCTGCTCAGCCGCACACCCGTCGTGTCCGACGAGTTCTATCGCGAACTGCTGGCCCGCGCCTCGGTGTACGGGGTCAAGGCCCGCATCACGCCGACGCGTCAGCCAGGAGCCGTCACAACCGCCCTCTGAGGATGCCGCGCCAGTAGGTCTGGGGAAGCACGTAGCGGTCGAAAGCCCACGCCGAGCGCCGGGGTTTCGTCGAATCGAGGAACGACGGCAGTGACGAAGAGAGCCGGCCGCGGCGATCGAACTCGCCGGCGATCAGGCGGCGCCGGTCGGTGGTGATGGGCGCGACGGTGTACCCGTCGTACTGCTTCATCTCGGCTCCCTCGCGGGCAGCGCGCACGTTGTGCACGAGGATCGCGATCTGCCGTCGTAGCGCCCCGCCGGAGGGGTCGGTGTCGATGGCGGCGCCATCACCGGCCGCCCAGATGTTGGGGTGCGCGCGGTGCTGCAGTGTGGTCGGGTCGATGTCGACGAGACCGTGGGGCTGCTGCCCCGTCAGCCCCGACGTCTCCACCCACCGCGGAGCCCGAAACGGCGGGACCAGATGCAGGAAGTCGTAAGGCAGCAGCTCCCCACCCCTCACCGTGATCGACTGTGCCTCCGGTTTCAGCTCGCACACCGCGGTGTCGTAGAGGACGCGAACCCCGAAGTCCGCCAACCGTTTCGTCAGCCGGGCGTCGATCTGGGGCACACCCAGCAGGTGCGGCCGGTCGATCACCAGGGTGATCTCCACCCCCGGCAGACGCCCGGTGTCGCGCCAGTGCGCGGCCGCCAGGAACAGCGGCTTGATCGTGGTTCCGGTACAGCTGACCGGGGCACGCGGCACGGTGAACACCGCGCTGCCGCCCGCCGGCAGGGCGTCGATGCGCGACCACGTCTTCTCCGCGCGGTCGAGATAGTTGCTGGCGACGGCCGGGGTCTCCAGAGCCGCGGCGACGCCTGGCAATTCGTCGTCATCGGGTACCAACCCGGTTCCGATCACCAGGTCCCGGTACCGCAGCCGCCGGCCTGTGGCGCACTCGACCGTCGAGTCCGCCGGGTCGACGGACACCGCGGCGTCGCGAATCCAGGTGCACCGCGACGGCGTCACCGAGCGCTGGGTCCGCTCCGCCGAACGCAGTGAGGCCTGTCCGCCACCAACGTAGGACAGCAGGGGCCGATAGGTGTGCACGGTCTGCGGCTCGACGACAGCGATACGTTCAAACCCCTTGCGCAGCAAGCGCGCCGCTGCGCTGATGCCGGCGTTGCCGCCCCCGACGACGACGACATCGAACCTCTGCTCGGCGTCACGCTCCACCGCACCGTCGTACCCCGGTTCCGCGGGGGGAAACCCGGGTATGTCTGGGCGCATGGCCGACATCATCGATCTCATCTACGCCGATCACGACTGGCTGCGCCGTCAGTTCTTCCGCCTGGACGA
>JBQGEH010000605.1:0-1760 GCA_052039515.1 Nakamurella sp.
ACGGTGAGAACCGGCCGCGGCCCGGCGGTGATGTCGCACGGAGAGGCCTGCGGAGACCGCGACGACCACTGTTCCGGGCCCACCCGGGGGTGGTGGACCGCCCACGGAGGCGTCGCCGACCGTGGCATCGGTGCTCCGACCGCGTCGGGTGACCCCAAAGGGTCCACCCGATCGTGGGCACCGCCGCTGAGTGGGGTGACGCTGCCCACGACGTGACCGAACCCCGGTCGACCCCGGGGGGCCGGCTCCGGACGGCGCCTCCCCGGTCGCACACCCATGGATCCCACCCGCCGACGGGACCCCGGGGTGCGACGGACAGCGCCGACGACCGCCGGACGCCGGCCGAGGTGGCCGTTCCGGGGCTCGCACGCGGCGGCCGCCGGCGAAAATCACCCGGTTGCCGGGGCGGCGGCGATGTGAACGCTTCCCGCGTCACCCACCGCAGCCATCGGGACGGCGCAGCGGCACCGCCGACACCGGCGCAGCAACCACCGTTCACGCCGTCACGTTGAGTAGACAAATCTGAGCGTCGGTCACAGCCCGCTCTTGTCACTTGAGTGCCGTCAGGTGCACCCATCCGTGGACGAAAGGGCTTCACAACCGTACTTTGGGGTCTCAGCAGCCAGCACAAGATCCGATTCAGCCCGGAAATGGGAGCGTCATGAGTCTCACGATGGTTCGTTCGAGTGAGCCGGACGTCCGCGTCCTCCGCCCGCTCGTCACGGCCAGCGATCACACAGCGTCAGATCAGCCGGACGCTGTGGGCCGGGTGGGCGGGGACGACCCGGTCGCCGTGGCTCTGGTCACCTCCGGTGACGCGGACCGGCGGGCGGCGGTGACCCGGCTCGTCGAGTCCCACGTCTCGCTGGTCGAGATCCTGGTCTGCGAGCGGCTGCGGACGGTCCCGCGGCATGTCGACCGGAGCGACCTGATGTCGGCCGGGATGTTCGCCCTGGTGCTGGCCGCCGCCGCTTTCGACGAGTCCCGCGGCGTGCCGTTCACCAGCTTCGCCGCGTTCCGCATCCGCGGCGCGCTGGTCGACGAGCTGCGTGGCATGGACTGGGCGTCCCGGTCGGTCCGGGCCCGGCTCCGCGACGCCGACGCCGCCCGCCACTCCCTCGAGTCGTCGCTGGGCCGCTGCCCCACCGAGGCCGAGGTCGCCGGCGCCCTGGGCGTCGGGGTGCGGGAGCTGGCCGCGCTGCACGCCGACGCGGCCCGCGGCACCGTGATCAGCCTGCAGGGGTGCACCCCGGACGCGGTCCACGACGTGCTGCCCGATCCCGGTCACGGCCCCGAGGCGCTGCTCCTGCAGCGTGAGCAGCTGGGCTACCTGCACGACGCGGTCGACGCGCTGCCGGAGCGGCTGCAGTTCGTGGTCCGGGCCTACTTCTTCCAGGACCGCCCGATGCACGAGATTGCCGCCGAGCTGTCGGTCACGCAGTCGCGGGTGTCGCAGCTGTGCGCCGAGGCGACCGCGTTGATCCGCGACGGCCTCAACGCCCAGCTCGACCCGGAGGCGCTGGCACCGCTGGCGCGGTCCGGCCGCGCCGCCGCCACCCGGGCGCGGTACTACGACGCCGTGGCCACCCGCAGCACCGTGGCCGGCCGGCTGGCCCGATCGGCGTCCGACGGACGCATCCGGCAGCAGCCGGCCACCGTCCCGGCGACCCGCTCGCGCATCGCCTGACCGTTCCTCTCCCTGACCGTCGACCACCGCCCGGGGGGACCCGCCCCCCCGCGGTGGCCCGGCCGGGGGCGGT
>JBQGEH010000606.1:0-11355 GCA_052039515.1 Nakamurella sp.
GCCCGCGCGCCGACGCGTCCGGGTCCAGCGGCAGCAGGGCGATCTCGGCGGTGCGGAGGTTGGAGGCGTCGACCCCGGCGGCGGCGGCGACGATGCCGAGCCGGTTCTCCACGATCCGGGTCCGGCCGTGCACGGCCACCACCCGGACGGTCTCGTCGTCGATGAGTCGCCGGCGGACGGCGTCGCGCTGCTCGGGGTCGGTGGGGGTGGGCACCAGGCGACCTTCGACCTTGCTGACCGCCTTCGACGTCACGACGACGACGTCGCCGTCGGACAGCCACGGGGCCGCGTCGAGGATCGCGGCGGCCAGATCGTCACCGGGACGAAAGTCGGGGAGCCCCGCCACCGGGTGCACCGAGACCCCGGCGGGGGTCTCAGACACGCACACCGGCCAGATCGAGCGCCGCCTGCACCATGGTCGCCGTCGCCTTGGGGTCGCTCATCAGCAGCGGCACCGCCGCCACCGGGACGCCGGGCACGTCGGCGGTGTCGCCCTCGGCGATCAGCCAGCCGTCGAGCAGCCCACCGTCGGTGCGGGCGCCGTAGTGGCGGCCGATGGCCTCGGCGGTGGTGGGGACGCCGATCGCGGCCAGGCAGGCGTCGGCGTGCCCGCGGACGGGCTTGCCGCCGATGACGGGGGAGACCCCGACGACCTTCGCCGGGGTGGCGGCCAGCGCCTCCCGGATCCCGGGGACGGCCAGCACGGTGCCGATGCTCACGACCGGGTTGGACGGTGCCACCAGCACCACGTCGGCGGTGGCGATGGCGTCGAGCACGCCGGGTCCGGCGGTCGCCCGGTCGGCGCCGATCGGGGTGATGGCGTGCGCCGGCAGCGCCGCCTGGTGCCGGATCCACCACTCCTGGAAGTGCAGGGCGACCAGGCCGGGCTCCGTCCCGGCCGCGGGGTCGGGGTCGTCCACCACGACGTGGGTCTCGACCCGGTCGTCGGTCATCGGCAGCAGCTCGACACCCGGCGTCCACCGGGCGCACAGCGCCGCCGTGACCTGCGACAGCGGGTAGCCGGCGTCCAGCATCCGGGTCCGCACCAGGTGGGTGGCGATGTCCCGGTCGCCGAGGCCGAACCAGGGCGCCTCGGCGTCGTAGGCGCGCAGCTCCGCGGCGGTCGCGAACGTCTCCTCCTGGCGGCCCCAGCCGCGGACGAGGTCCGCGCCGCCGCCGAGGGTGTACATGCAGGAGTCGAGGTCGGGACAGACCTGCAGGCCGTGCAGCCGGATGTCGTCGGCGGTGTTGACCACCGCGGTGATCCGGTGCGGGTGGTCGTCCGGGGCCGCGCCGAACGGGTCGATGCCGAGCAGCTGCTTGCAGCCGAGCAGGAACCGGGCGCCGCCGATTCCGCCGACCAGAACGGTCATCCTCACGAACAGATCCTGCCAGTCCAGCCGGCGGGTCCCGCCGGGCGTCGGTGCGGCGGAACCGGGCGCGGGGGTTCAGCGCGGCCGGGCGCGGGGCCCGGTCGGTCCGCCGGTGGCGTCAGCGCCAGAACTGGAACAGTACGCGCCCGATGGTGGCCATCCGGTCGTCGCCGCCGGCCAGATCGAACAGCCAGTAGCTGGCGTCCCACAGCGGCTGCACGATCTGCGGGCTGGAGAACAGCACGAGGATGAGCACGAACGGCGCCCACGGAGTGAACGGCCGGACCGCCTCCTGGGTGCGGGGGGACAGGAACGGAGCGAGCACGCCCCAGCCGTCCAGGCCGGGTACCGGCAGCAGGTTGAGGATGGCCGCGATGAACTGCAGCAGCGCCAGGAACGACAGGGCGAACGCCAGCGGGGAGTCGAACTGCGCGGCGAGCACTGCCAGCAGGAAACCGGCGACCAGGTTGACCAGCGGCCCGGCCAGCGACACCGCCGACCGCCAGGCCCGCGAGCGCAGCCGGCCGTGCTCGATGAGCACCGCGCCGCCGGGCAGCGGCAGCCCGCCGATGGCCAGGATGACGAGCGGGATGACGAAGGTCAGCGCGCCGTTGGCGTAGCGCAGCGGGTTGAGGGTGAGGTAGCCGCGGCCGCGCACCGAGGTGTCCCCGCCGCGCAGCGCGACGACGGCGTGCCCGAACTCGTGCAGGCACAGGGTGATGAGCCAGCCGCCGAGCACGGTGAGGAACACCCACACGCCGATCGGGTCGATCCCTGCGGCGGTCGCCCAGCCGGCCCCGGCGGTCACCGCGAGGACGGCGGGGAAGATCCAGGCGCCGGCTCCGGCACCGGCGCGGCGGGGGCGCGCGGCGGAACCCCAGGAGGCGGTCACCGGCAGCCGAACGCAGTCATCCGTCCATTGTGCCGACCGCCCGGCCGGCTCGGAGCCGTTTCGCAGCGGACCCGGCCGGGATCCCCATCCGGGCGCTCGCACCACGTGTCGACGACGGTCGGCACGGGCGCGTTGCGCCGAGAGGGTCGTCCGGTCGCCTTCACCGGCCGCCGGAGACCCCGTCCGGGTAACTCTGGTCACAATTCGTAGATCGATCGTCACTCGCCGCGTGACCTGCACAAACGGCCGCCGAGCGCATGCGACACGCCGGGACGACGCGCGGGGCGACGGACCTATACCAGCACTTGAGGCTTGACGTGCGCCGTGACACACGGGTGTAATTCCACCACTGTGATTCACACTCCGGTCAGCGACGACCGGGGCGGGGGCCAGTGCCGGGGGATGTGGGTTCCGAGGGTGTCGCGTGCGGCTCCGTCGGGGTCGGCGGACCGGTTCCGGCACGTCCGTCACACCGTTCCATCGTCTCACCGTCCCGGCCGCTCACAGCCTCACCCACGGAAGGATCTGCCCGTGCCGAACCAGATCGATCTGTCCCTGTCGATCCTTCCCGCCCCCCGGACCGCCCCCGCCGACAGCGGTGCCTCGGATGCCGACCGGGTCGCGCTCGCCGCGGTCGCCGCGCTCGGGACCGGCGCCGGGGCCTTCAGCGGCCCCATCGAGGAACAGGACTGGCACGGGAAGGCGCTGTGCGCCCAGACCGACCCGGAGGCGTTCTTCCCCGAGAAGGGCGGCTCCACCCGGGACGCCAAGAAGATCTGCACCGGTTGCGAGGTGCGCTCGGAGTGCCTGAGCTACGCCCTGGCCAACGACGAGCGGTTCGGCATCTGGGGCGGTCTGTCCGAGCGGGAGCGGCGCCGCCTCAAGCGGCTGGCCGGCTGACCCGCCGCCCGCACGTCCATCGACAGCCGGTCCCCGTCGGGGGCCGGCTGTCGTCGTTCCCGGCCGCGCCCGTTCCGCGGCCGGTGCGGCGGTCCGCTCAGCAGCCGGCGCCGAGCGGGTCCGCGCACGGGGCCGACAGGTCCGGTCGGGCGGTGTCCACCACGGTCACCCGGGCCACCGCGAACGAGGTGTTGCCGTCGACGTTGCGGGCGTCCGGTCCCGGCGACAGCGTGAAGTCGGTGCGGCCCGGGGGTGCGTCGAAGTCGATGGTGATCGCGCTGGCCGCGGCCGGCGACAGATCCACCACCCAGCTCTGCGCACCCGAGGTCAGCATCACCTGGCTGGCGTTCGTCGGGGACGTGAGCACCATGCTCAGCGAGATCTTCACCGCGGCACCGCGGGCGTTGTCCAGGATCAGTGCCGCGGTCGGGTCCTTGCTCGTCCACAGCGTCTGCTTGGACGCGTTCTGGCCCAGGGTCCAGTTCTCCCCGGCGTAGAGGAACACCGGCTCCAGCACGGTGTCCCGGGCGTAGTCCAGCTCCGCCTGGCTGTAGGTCGAGGTCAGCCGGCTCCGTTCGCCGGCGAGACCGAAGTAGGCGTACCGGCCGTTGTCGCTGACCAGGTCGGGGGCGCTGGTCCCCAGCGCCTGCTGCAGCGCCGCCTCCAGGGTGGCGCCGCCGTCGGCGTAGGTGCGGCGGTCGACCATGATGCCCTCGAAGCCCGCGACGGCGACGTCGGCGACCAGCCGCGGCGCCTGCTCCGCGGCGACCAGCTGCGCCCAGTCGTCCTCCGCACGGCCGCGGATGCCGCCCCCGGACCAGCGCAGCGTGGAGGAGTGCAGGAACGGCTTGAGCTGGTCGGTGTAGACCACCCCGTTCACCGAGTTCGCCTCCGGGAAGGCCTGGTAGGCCAGCTGGAACACCATCGCCCCGTCCGGCAGCGCGGCCTCCAGCCGGTCGACCCACCGCTGGTCGGCGTTCCACTGCGCGGCCACCGAGGCGTAGTCCGGCTCGGCCCGGTGGGTGGACTGGTCGTACACCCCCACCAGCAGCAGCACCGTCGCGACCACCCCCGCGGTGGCCCGGTGCACGCCGACCCGCCGCGGCGCACGGCGCGCAGCCCGGGCCAACAGCGCGTCGACGGCCAGTCCGACCGCGGCCAGCACGAACGCGGAGATGAAGATGGCCAGCCGGTTCCACGACCGCAGGCTCTGGGTGAAGAAGCTGACGAAGGTCTCCAGGCCGCCGATCGTGGAGAACAGCAGCGCCACCAGCGTGAGCAGCGACAGGTAGCCCAGCGTCTCGCGCAGCCGCATGCGGCGGGCCGCCCGCCACCCGTCACCGGGCGCCCGCAACGCCGCGGTGGTGCCCAGCCGGACGAGGATGTAGCCGAGCAGACCCAGGAAGCCGATCGCGCCGACCAGGCCCAGCGCCGGTCGCTCGGAGACGTACGGGTAGGTCGTGTCGTACCACTGCCGCAGCTCCCGCAGCGGGGCCAGCGCGTGGTCGGGGGCGGGGAGAAGCAGCTGCGCGATCTTCAGCGCGAACCGCTCGGACTCGTTGTCGTAGCGGACCAGCGCGCCCACGTTGTTGCCGTGCACCGCCGAGTACAGGATGTCCGGCAGCATGTTCGCGAGCATCACCGCGACGAGGACGCCGCCGGCCAGGACGGCACCGGCGAAGCGGCGGACGTCGCGGGTCCGCAGCAGCGCGATGAGCCCGGCGGTGCCGATCATCAGCAGGGTGAACACCGAGAAGTACGACGACGCGGTGCCCATCAGGGCCAGCACCAGCACCGTCACCGCACCGCGGCCGGTGACCGCGCGCGGCAGCCGGGAGAGCCACCGCGGCCGGAACCCGTCCGGCCGCCGGTCGACGCCCCACACCGGCTCGCCGCGGATCATCCAGAACACCAGCACCAGCACCAGCGGCACCGGGAAGTACGCGGCGAGGAAGAGGTGGTTCTCGCCCTTCTCCCAGTGGAACGGCGTGATCGCGTACAGCACCGACAGCACCAGGCTGAGCAGCTTGCCGACACCGATCCGGCGGAACAGCCACACCGACGTCACCGCGGCCAGCGGGAAGCCCAGCAGGTACCAGACGTTCACCGCCAGCGCCGCGTTGTCCGTGAACAGGCTCATGACCAGCGCGAACATCATGTGCAGGTTGTCGGCCTGCGGGAAGTCGTGGTAGGTCTGCCCGAGCGGCGCCCCGAGCTGCGGGGTGAACTCGTACCAGCCGGTGCGGATGACGGTCTGGAAGTGCGCGAGGACCGCGGTCGCGTCGTTGGAGTACAGGAACGGCACCCGCAGGTCAGCGTCCAGCAGGTGCATCGCGTGCACGGTGGCCAGGCAGGTCAGCAGCACGCTCAGCAGGTACAGCGGGGCCTCCGAGCGCACCCACCACACGAGCGGGGCGGGAGCCGTGCGGGGCGGCTCGTCGGTGTCGAGCAGGCCGTGGCCCGGCTCCTCGTCCTCGAAGCGGTCCTCGGGGAGCTCGTCGACGGCCGGACCGGCAGCGGGGGACGCGGCTCCGGGCGCGATGTCGCCTCGACGTGCCACTGCCCGGTGCCCTCCGTCCGTCCGCGTCGCCCGGACCGGACGGCCCTTCGGGGCACGGGGCCCGTCACCGAGGGTATCGGCCGCGGCTGAGGATGACGGTCAGCCGCCGCGGGTGGGTCAGGGCCGGTCTTCGTCGTCCCCGGCGTCGTCGGCGGCGTCCCCGAGCACGGCGCTCACCTGTTCGACGAGCACCTCCTCCACCAGGTCCTCGAGGTCCCCGGCGTCGGCGGCGCGGATCTCCAGCGGACGCCGGTAGACCACCACCCGGGCCCGGGTCGGACGTCCGGCCCGGTCGACCCCGGCCGGCAGCCAGCGGGCCAGCGGCACCCCGCCGTCCAGCACGATCTCCGGGCCGGGGGTGAGCTCGTCGGGATCGACCGAGGGCACCTCGTCGACGGCGAACTCGACGTCGGAGAGCTGGTCCCCCCAGCGCCGCTCGACGGCGGCGACCGCACCCAGCACGACCTGGTCGAACTGCGCCGCGCGGGACCGCGCGGCGGGGAGCTCGGCCGGCAGCAGCGGGGAGCGCAGGCCACGGCCGTGCCGGTCGCGGCGGACGGTCGGCGGTCGGCGTCGGGTCACAGCGGCCACCCTAGTGCGCGGGCCGGAGTGGCCCGGTCAGCGCCGGCCGCGCTGGGTGGCCCGCAGCAGGTCGTCGGCCGTGGCCTTGATGCCGACCCCCAGCGGGGTCAGGGCGCGCCGGTCCAGCTCCGGCCACACCACCGAGCGCAGCCGCAGGTCGCGGACCTGGTACTTGGCGAACGGCGACGACCCGAGCACGACCCGGGGCGCGCGCTTGAACAGCCGCCGGGACTCGGCGAGCAGCGCGCCGATGGTGACGCCCTGCTGGCTGGCCAGGATCTTGGTGACCGGGGCGGCGGGCCGTTCCCGGCCGAGCCGGTCCAGGCCGTCGGCGATCATCGCCGCGCAGTCGTCGACGTAGAGGTAGTCGCGGGTGGTGTCCAGCGAGACGTAGACCGACAGCGGCTGCCCGTTGATGTGCGAGCGGCAGATGTGCGACACCAGTCCCTGCGGCTTGGCCAGGTTCTGGCCGGGCCCGTAGAGATTGGCGATGCGACCGACGAGCACCCCGAGGCCGAGGCCGCCGGCCACGTCGCGGGCGACCTGCTCGGTGGCGAGCTTGGCCGTCCCGTAGGGGGAGATCGACGAGGCGGCGTCGCGTTCGCTGAACGGGGCCTGCCCGGCGCCGGCGTACACGCCGCCGGCCGACGAAGCCAGGAACAGCGCGCTGCCGGCGGGGGCCGGGAACGTCGCGACGTGGTCGAGGAAGTCGCGGAAGGTCTGCACCTCCTGGTGCAGCACGGCGGCGGCGGTGCCGGTGACGCCCGCGCCGGAGCACCAGGCGATCCGCCACGGACCGTCGCCGGCCACCTCGCGCAGCCGGGCGAAGCCCTGGCGCAGCGCCCGGCGGGACGCGTCGGGGTCGGCCCACGGCACCTGCTGGGTGACCACGGGTGCCCCTCGGGAGGTGAGCTCCCGGACCAGTCCGCGGCCGAGCAGGCCGCCGGCCCCGACCACCCAGGTCGCGGTCACCGACCGGTCGCCCGCCCGGTGGGGACGGGGCTCGGGGTTGCCGTCGGCGCCGGGGCGGCGACCCGGTCGGCGGGAGCCGGCGGGACGGCCGTGCGTCCCAGCGGCCCGTCAGCGGGGTCGCTGACGATGAGGTACGGCGGCTTGCCCATGGCCATGTTGACCGAGACGCCGATGTACTCCGCGATCACCCCGAGCGAGAACAGGATGGCCCCGGTGCCCAGCAGGAACACCACCATCAGCGACGGCCAGCCGGCCGGGATCTCGGTGGTGGTGGCGAGCTTGAGGACGAGCAGCACCAGCGCCAGCAGCACCCCGCCGACGGCGGCGACCACGCCGAGCACGCTCACCAGCCGCAGGCCCTTGGTGCCGCTGGACAGCACCATCCGCCAGAAGTGCGAGGTCAGGGTGCGCAGCGAGTAACCGGACGGCCGGTCACCCTCCTCACGCAGCGCGACCGGGCAGGTGGCGATCCGGCCGGCGACCCAGCCCATGGCGACGTCGAGGTACACCCCGGACCCGGCGTAGGCGGCCACGCTGCGGCCGACCTCGCCGAGGATCAGCCGGAACGACTGGTAGTCGCTCGCGTCCTGGCCGGCCGAGCCGCCGAGCAGCTTCTTGGCGCCCTTGGAGGCGGCGTTGCGCAGCATGCCGTGCGGGGCGGCGTTGGTGGGCTTGGCGTAGACCACCGACGCGCGCTCGCGCAGCGCGGTGTCCAGCAGCCGGCCGATCTGGGCCGGGTCGTGCTGACCGTCCTCGTCCAGGGTGACGATCCAGTCGCCGCCGGAGGAGGCCATCCCGGCCAGCGTCGCCGGGTGCTGACCGAAGTTGCGGCTCAGCCAGACCGGGCGGAAGAACTCGTGGGCGGCGCCGAGCTCGCGCAGCACCCGGGCCGAGTCGTCCGGTCCGTTGTCGTAGACCGCGAGCACCTCGGTGACCTGCGCGGTGTGCCCGTCGGGGGTGCGGAACGCGGTGGTCAGCGGGACGATCTCGGCGATCACGCCGGGCAGCGTCCGCTCACCCTGGTACACCGGGATGACCACGGAGATGGTGTGCGTCGCGACGTCCGGGGCTGCCTGATCCACCCTCGGATCATAGGCGCCCGGGCCGGTCCGGCCCGGGTGGTGCGGCGGCGCGGCCCGGGTGACGTGGGTCCCGGTCAGGCGGCGGGGGCGCTCTTCATCCGGCGGCCGAGGTAGAGGTACGCGGCCCGGCGCAGCAGCATGGTGGCGTCGGCCATGGCGTTGCCGATGCGCAGGTCCGCGGCCGACAGCAGCCCCGGCTCGTCGCGCTGCAGCGTGCGGTGGTAGCCCTTGGCCTCGCTGGCCTGGGTGCGCATCAGGTGCACGCTCCACTGCTGGTCGCTGACCCGGAACCCGGCCAGCGCCCGCGGGATCGCGACCAGGTCGCCCTGCAACAGCACCCGGATGTAGCTGGCCTCGTCGATGAGGTAGGAGTAGCGCCCGTCCCAGAACCCGGCGGCGGCCAGCGGCTCCCGGCGCAGCAGCACCGACGCCGGTTCGCCGAAGATGTTGGTGCCGGCCCGCACGGTGGCCCGGACGGCGGCGCGGCCGTCCACCCGGCCGCGGAGCTTCCCGAGGCCACGGCCGCGGATCAGCGGCCGGCCGGCGGCGTCGACGATGTCGCGGGTGCACGCCACCATCACCGCGCCGGGGTGCGCGTCCATCGCCGCGACCTGCTCGGCCAGGCAGGTCGGGTAGATCAGGTCGTCGCTGCAGACCAGCTTGACGAACTCGCCGGTCGCCAGCGCCGACACGTGGTTCCAGTTGGCCGGCGCCCCGCCGCCCTTCGGCAGCCGGTGCAGCTGCACCCGCGGGTCGTCGGCGTACTCCTGCAGCGCTTCCCAGGTGCCGTCGGTGGAGGAGTGGTCGGAGACGACCAGCTCGAAGTCGGTGAACGTCTGGCCGAGGATCGCGTCCATGGTGGCCCGGATGAACGAGACGCTGTTGTAGGCGGGGACGACCACCGACACCCGCGGCGGCGTGGTCATCGCACCGGTCCGTCGGTGGCGGGGGCCGCGGCTCCGGTCCCGGTGTCGGCGCCCTCGGCTCCGTTTGCGCCCGCTGTGCCTTCTGTGGCCGAGCGCCGGAAGGAGAAGCCGCGGTGGGCGAAGAAACTCATGATGACGGTCCCCACGGTGACGATCAGCTGGGCCAGGATCACCGGCAGCCCGACGACCTCGCGCAGCAGCGGCAGGCAGACGACGTTGATGCCCAGCGCGGTCAACTGCACGACCTCGAAGCGGGCCAGGTCGCGCAGCACGTGGCCACGGACCCGGAAGACGAACGTCCGGTACAGCACGAAGGCGCACAGCACCGCCGCGACGTGGGCGAACAGCAGGGCCACCATGTAGCCGAGACGGTCGCCGACGAGGTGCTGGAACAGCACGAACCAGCCGAAACCGATGGCCGTGTTCGCCCCACCCACCAGCAGGAAAGCGATCCTCTGGTCGCGGATCAGCCGCAGCAGCGGCCCCGCGTCACCCGTCATCCCGGCGGGTGGGGTGATCCGCTCGGTGTGGTCGGGGAAATCGTCCAGAGTCATCGGAGGTCACTATAGGTCCGCGGTCCCGCCCGGCCCGGGCCCGACGCGGGGTGCTGTGGGAACCCTCTCGGTGACGCAACCCGCCCGCCCGCGGCGCGTCGTCGACCGCCACGCCGGTGCCCGGTCACCGCGTGTCGTTCGCGGCGCCGCCGGGTCGCGGCCTACGCTGCCCGGGTGGCCAGACTGCGGCAGTGCTCCCGGACCGGATGCGGTCAACCCGCGGTGGCGACGCTCACCTTCGCCTACGCCGATTCCACCGCCGTCGTCGGGCCGCTGGCCACGGCGGCCGAGCCGCACTCCTACGACCTGTGCGCCGACCACGCCCTCGGGCTCAAGGCGCCACGCGGCTGGGAGGTCGTCCGTCCGGAGGCCGAGTTCGACCTGAACGCGCCGCACACCGACGACCTGGAGGCGCTGGCCAACGCGGTGCGCGAGGCCGGTCGCGGTGACCGCGCCGACGTCCCCTCCCCGACCCCCGCCGCGTCGGCCGCCACCGGCCGCCGGGGTCACCTGCGCGTGCTGCGTTTCCCCACCGACGAACCCCGGTCCTGACCCGCCGCGCCGCCCGGGGCGTGGCCGAGGTCATCCCGGACGGGTGTGTGGTGTCCATCCCTCGGGCGGGCTGACCGCGCCGTCGGCGTGGTAGGACAACACGGCAGGACCATTCCCCGGGTCGCCGAGCGTCGCGACCGTGATCCCTGCCCCGTGCGCCCGAGCGCCCCACACCACCGAGGAGAACCGTGACGTCACCTGGCACGAAACTGCGGGCCATCGCCAAGGCCTACGACGTCCGGGGGCTGGTCGGCGACGAGTTCACCACCGACACCGCCCGTGCCCTCGGTGTGGCCTACGCCCGGCTGCTGGCCGACGAGGCCACCCAGGTCGTCATCGCCTACGACATGCGCGAGTCGTCCCCGGGGCTGGCCGCCGCGTTCGCCGACGGGCTCGCGAGCCAGGGCATGGACGTGCTGGACGCGGGCCTGGGCAGCACCGACCTGCTCTACTACGCCTCCGGCGCCCTGGACCTGCCCGGCGCGATGTTCACCGCCTCGCACAACCCGGCCATCTACAACGGCATCAAGTTCTGCCGCGCCGGTGCGGTCCCGGTCAGCTCCGAGACCGGCCTGGCCACCGTCCGCGACGAGGCCGCCGCCCTGCTGGACGGGGAGCTGACCGTCGAGGACGCCGCCACCCGCGGCACGATCACCCAGCGCAGCATGGTCGAGGGCTACGCGCAGTTCCTGCGCGAGCTCGTGGACCTGTCCGGCATCCGGCCGCTCAAGGTCGTCGTCGACGCCGGCAACGGCATGGCCGGCTACACCGTCCCCGAGGTCCTCGGCGGCCTGCCGCTGGACATCGTGCCGATGTACTTCGAGCTCGACGGCAGTTTCCCCAACCACGAGGCGAACCCGCTGGACCCGAAGAACCTGGTGGACCTGCAGGACAAGCTGCGCAGCCTCTACGGCACCCCGGAGCAGGCCGATCTGGGCCTGGCCTTCGACGGCGACGCCGAC
>JBQGEH010000607.1:0-3102 GCA_052039515.1 Nakamurella sp.
GCGCCGCCTACGTCCGGTTGGGCAAGGCCGCCCTCAGCGCGAAGCTCGCCGAGCGCGGGCTGCCCCGGTCGGGCCCCCTCGCGCAGCTGGTCAACCGGCTCATCGAGGCGGAGGCCGCGGAGCGTCCCGAGGGCTGACGCCGGGAGCCCGGCCGACCGGGTCGGACCGTCGCCGAGCTGCGGTGTCCCTGGCGCCGTCGCGATCGTCCGTACACCTGTTCCCATCCGGTCCGCGCGCCTGCGGGGACACTGTCGGTGCCTGGCTCTACCGTGTCGACCATGGCCCCCAGCACCGCGCAGCCCCGCGCCGCCCGCCCGACCTTCCGCTGCTCCGAGTGCGGCGCCGCCGCCGCCAAGTGGCACGGCCGCTGCCCGGAGTGCCAGGCCTGGGGCACCCTCGCCGAGGCGTCCCCGGTCGCCGGCAGCCTGCGCAAGGTCAGCGCCGGGCCGACCACCGGCGCCGCGCAGTCCATGCCCGACATCGACGCCACCGCCGTGCAGATGCGGGCCAGCGGCATCCGGGAGCTGGACCGGGTGCTGGGCGGCGGTCTGGTCCCGGGCTCGGTCACGCTGCTGGCCGGCGAACCCGGGGTCGGCAAGTCCACCCTGCTGCTGTCGGCCGCCCAGGCGTGGGCGGCCGCCGGGCACGGCCGTGCGCTCATCGTCACCGGCGAGGAGTCGGCCGCCCAGGTGCGGCTGCGCGCCGAGCGGATCGGCGCGATGCACCCGCAGGTGTTCCTCGCCGCCGAGACCGAGCTGTCGGCGGCGCTGTCCCACATCGAGACGGTGGCCCCGACCTTCCTCATCGTCGACTCGGTGCAGACGGTGGCCGCCGCCGAGGTCGACGGCAGCAGCGGCGGGGTGACGCAGATCCGGGCGGTGGCCTCGGCCCTGGTCGCGGTGGCCAAGGCCCGGGGCATCGCCACCGTCCTGGTCGGCCACGTCACCAAGGACGGCGGCATCGCCGGCCCACGCGTGCTGGAGCACCTGGTCGACGTGGTCCTGCACTTCGAGGGCGACCGGCAGTCCAGCCTGCGGCTGGTCCGCGGCGTGAAGAACCGCTTCGGTCCGTCCGACGAGGTCGGCTGCTTCCAGATGGTCGGCGCCGGCATCCTGTCGTTGGACGACCCGTCCGGCCTGTTCCTGTCGGCCCGGCGGCCGCACATCCCCGGCACCTGCTCCACCGTCGCGATGGAGGGCCGGCGCCCCCTGCCGGTGGAGATCCAGACGCTGGTCACCCCCCGCGCCAAGGACGGCTACGGCCAGCGATCGGCCGTCGGCCTGGCCGGGCCGCGGGTCGACCTGGTGCTGGCCGGCCTGCAGCGCTGGGGCGGCGTCGCGGTCCACACCTACGACGTGATGGCCGCGACCGTCGGCGGCGCGAAGCTGATCGAACCGGCCGCCGACCTGCCGCTGGCCATGGCGGTGTGGTCCTCGGCGCGCGACATCCCGCTGTCACCGGGCCTGGTCGTGCTCGGCGAGCTGGGTCTGTCCGCCGACGTGAGGCCGGTGCCCGGCCTCGACCGGCGGCTCGTCGAGGCCCGCCGGCTCGGGTTCGACCACGCCATCGTGCCCGCGGGGGTCACCGTCGAACGGCCCACCGGCCTGCGGGTCGACCAGGTCGCCGACCTCGGCGAGGCGCTGCGCGCCCAGGGCAACGACGCCGGGGTCGTGCACTGGCTGCAGCAGAAGCGGGCCCGCGGACGGCGCCCGGGGGCAGGGGCGTCACCCCCTAGACTGACAGCCACGCCCGGTGGGCACCTCGGGGTGAGGTCCGGCCAGGTGCACAGGGGCTGATCCGACGGCCCGTCCGGCCGAGGGGGCGGACGGCGACACCGGGGACGGCAGCGGTCGGGACGGACCGTGACCAGCGGACGGAAGAGGTGGGGGTTGGCCGAGCGAGCGTCGAGTCCGGCGTTGCGGTCGGTGCTGACCCGGTTGGCGCCGGGCACCGACCTGCGCGAGGGCCTCGAACGGATCCTGCGGGGCCGCACCGGCGCGCTCATCGTCCTGGGTGTCGACAAGCCGGTCGAGGACCTGTGCGACGGCGGGTTCGTCATCAACATCGACTTCTCCCCCACCCGGCTGCGGGAGCTGTCCAAGATGGACGGCGCGGTCATCCTCAACGACACCGCCAGCCGGATCCTGCGGGCCAACGTCCAGCTGATGCCCGACCCGGCGATCCCCACGGCCGAGTCCGGTACCCGGCACCGCACCGCCGAGCGCACCGCCCTGCAGACCGGCCAGCCGGTCATCTCGGTCAGCCACTCGATGTCGATCATCAGCCTGTACTTCGACGGCATCCGGTACGTGCTCGCCGACCCGTCGACCATCCTGGCCCGGGCCAATCAGGCGCTGGCCACCCTGCAGCGCTACCGCGCCCGGCTCGACGAGGTCGCGCAGCAGCTGTCCGCGCTGGAGATCGAGGACTTCACCACGCTGCGCGACGTCACCACCGTCGTGCAGCGGCTGCTCATGGTCCGTCGCATCGCCAACGAGATCGCCAGTGACGTCGCCGAGCTCGGCACCGACGGGCGGCTCCCCGCCCTGCAGCTGGACGAGCTGACCAGCACCATCGAGGAGACCCGCGTGCTGCTGGTCCGCGACTACCTCCCCGAGGGTCTCGACCGCACCGAGCAGGACGTCCTCGCCGCCCTCGAGGAGATCGACGAGACCGCGCTGCTGGACCTGCACTCCATCGCCCGCGACCTCGGGTACGCCATCAACCCCGACGTGCTCGACACCCACGTCAGCCCGCGCGGCTGCCGCCTGCTCGCCGCCATCCCGCGGGTGCCGCAGGCGATCCAGGACCGGCTCATCGCCCACTTCCACAACCTGCAGGGGCTGCTCGCCGCCACCGCCGGTGACCTGCAGGAGGTCGAGGGCGTCGGTGAGGCGCGCGCCCGCGTCGTCCGGGAGGGTCTGTCCCGGGTGGCCGAGTCCTCCATCGTGGACCGGTACGGCTCGACCCTCTGAGCCGTTCGGACCCGCCGACCCGGTCACGGCCGGGTCCGCCGCACGACGGCCCCCGGTCGGGGCGCCCCCGCCGGCGGCGCCGTCGATCCGCCACCGGATCGCGTTGAACCGAACCCGACCGGCGCCC
>JBQGEH010000608.1:0-3475 GCA_052039515.1 Nakamurella sp.
CTGCTACCCCTACGAGGGGAACTACTCCACCTACCTCGAGAAGAAGGCGGCCCGCCTGGAGGTCCAGGGCAAGAAGGACCAGAAGCTGCAGAAGCGGCTGAAGGACGAGCTCGAGTGGGTCCGCTCCAACGCCAAGGGCCGACAGGCCAAGAGCAAGGCCCGGCTGGCGCGGTACGAGGAGATGGCCGCCGAGGCCGAGCGCACCCGCAAGCTCGACTTCGAGGAGATCCAGATCCCGCCGGGGCCGCGCCTGGGCTCGATCGTGGTCGAGGTCGGCGACCTGAAGAAGGGCTTCGGGGACCGGGTGCTCATCGACGGGCTGTCGTTCAGCCTGCCGCGCAACGGCATCGTCGGGGTCATCGGCCCGAACGGCGTCGGCAAGACCACCCTGTTCAAGACCATCGTCGGCCTGGAGCAGCCCGACGCGGGCAGCGTCAAGGTCGGCGAGACGGTGTCGCTGTCCTACGTCGACCAGAACCGCTCCGGCATCGACCCGAAGAAGAGCGTCTGGGAGGTCGTCTCCGACGGTCTGGACCACATCAAGGTCGGCAACGTCGAGATGCCGTCCCGGGCCTACATCGGCGCCTTCGGCTTCAAGGGTCCGGACCAGCAGAAGCCGTCCGGGGTGCTGTCCGGTGGTGAGCGGAACCGGTTGAACCTGGCGCTGACGCTGAAGGTCGGCGGCAACCTGATCCTGCTCGACGAGCCGACCAACGACCTCGACGTCGAGACCCTGGGCTCGATGGAGAACGCGCTCGAGCAGTTCCCGGGCTGCGCCGTGGTCATCTCCCACGACCGTTGGTTCCTCGACCGCGTCTGCACGCACCTGCTCGCCTGGGAGGGCACCGACGAGGACCCGGCGCGCTGGTTCTTCTTCGAGGGCGGGTTCTCCGACTACGAGAAGAACAAGGTGTCCCGGCTGGGCGTGGACGCCGCGCGTCCGCACCGGGTGACGCACCGCAAGCTCACCCGCGACTGACCCGCCCGGTCACCCGGCACCGTTAGGGTGGCTGTCGGTGTCGCAACGGCGCGGCACCGACCGCCCCTGGCCGGGGCGAGCGGACGAGATGGGCACGGGTGGCATGGCAGTGACGGACGGGACCCGGACCTTCAGTAACGAGGCGGTCCGGGAGGCGTGCGCGCTGCGTCCGGACATCGCCACCACGATCGGCCGGTACTTCCGGCACGTCGCCGTGGAGGACCTGCCGGACAACCCGGCCGACGTGGTCGCGAGCGTCGCCACCCAACAGCGGCTCGCCCAGCCCCGGTGGCGGGGGGAGAGCCGGATCCGGCTTTTCACCCCGCAGTCGAGCACCGACCGGTGGTCGGCCGACTCCACCGTCATCGACCTGGTCAACGACGACATGCCCTATCTCGTCGACTCGGTCATCAGCACGCTGGCCGCCGCCGGCGCGGTGGTGCACCGGGTGCTGCACCCGATCCTGGACGTCCGGCGCGACCCGGCCGGCCGGCTCGTGGAGGTGCTGGGCGGTCCGCACCGCGGTGGGCACCGCAGCCGTGAGGTGGTCGCCGAGTCGTGGATGCACGTGCTCATCGACCGGATCACCGACGCCGAGCGCGCCGAACGCATCGAGTCCGAGGTCGCCGCCGTCCTCGGCCAGGTCCGCCACGTCGTCGAGGACAGCGCCGAGATGGCCGAGCTGGCCCGGGCCACCGCCACCGACATCCGCCGCAACCCGCCGCACCGGCCCGCGCAGGAGATCATCGAGACCGCGGACCTGCTGGACTGGCTGACCGACGGCAACCTGACCTTCCTCGGCGTCCAGCAGTACGACCAGGTCGGCACCGACGAGCGGCTCGTCCCCGAGCCCGACACCGGACTGGGCCTGCTCCGCGAGAACACCGACCCGGACGGGTTCACCGCCGCGATCGGCGCGCCGCACGACCTCGCGCTGATGATGGCGTCGAAGGCGTCGGCCACCACCCCGCTGGCCAAGAATCTGCCGCCGTTCTACCTCGCGGTGCGGCTGTACGACGACCGCGGCGAGCCGGTCGGGGAGCTGCGCTTCCTCGGCATCCTCACCGCCCGCGCCCTCAACGCCGACGTCACCACGACCCCCGTGCTGCGCCGGGTGGTCGACGAGGTGCTGCTCGCCGTCGGCGCCACCCCGGAGTCCTACAACGGCCAGCGCGCGCTGGACCTGCTGACCGGCTACCCGCGCGCCGAGCTGTTCTGGGCACCGGTGGACTCGGTGGTCGAGTTGGTCCGCAGCATCCTGCAGAGCATCGCCCGCCGGCAGCTGCGGCTGTTCCTGCAGGCCGATCCGTTCGGCCGGTTCATCGACGCGATGGTCTATCTGCCGCGCGACCGGTACACGACCACCGCACGACTGGCCATGCAGGACGAGCTGGTGACCCGGTTGCACGGATCGGCGATCCGGCACACCGCGCGGATCGGCGACTCCGCCCTGGCGGCGGTGCACTTCATCGTCACCACCGACCCGGCCGAGCCGGTGACGTTGGACGACGAGGCGGTCGCCGAGCTCACCGAGGCTGTCCGGCGCACCATCCGCACCTGGGAGGACGAACTCGCCGCCGGTGTGCTGCGGTCGTCGGTCACCGCCGCCACCGCCGCCGCGCTCACCGCCGAGAACGCCGACGAGCACGGTGATCTCGACGTCGACGACGCCGACATCGACGAGGTGCTGGACACCGCCGGTGAGCGTTCCCGGTACAGCCAGGCCTTCGACGCCGCCTACAAGGAGGACTACAGCTCGGCCGAGGCGGTCGTGGACCTGCACCGCCTCGACGGTCTCACCGGCCCGGACGACATCGCGTTGGCGCTGTCGGACGCGCCGTCCACCCAGGCCGGCAACCGGCGGCTGAAGATCTACGTCACCGGCGCCACCATCACGCTGTCCCGCGCGCTGCCGCTGCTGCAGAGCCTGGGGGCGGTGGTCATCGACGAGAACCCGTACCAGGTCACCCGCAGCGACGGGACCGCCTCGCGCATCTACGATTTCGGGCTGCAACTGCCCGACGCCTACCTCGCCGCGAGCAGTACGGGACCCGACGACGGCAAGGCCGCCGCCCGCAACCGGGTCACCGAGGCGTTCACCGCCGCCTGGTCGGGCCGGGCCGAGGTCGACGGACTCAACGAGCTGGTGCTGGCGGCCGGCCTGGACTGGCGCCAGGTCTCGGTCTTCCGGGCCTACGCCAAGTACCTCCGCCAGATCGGAACCCCGTACACACAGCGGTATCTGGAGTCGGTGCTGGTCGCCCACGCCGGCATCGCCGCCGAGCTCGCCGAGCTGTTCGCGGTGCGGTACGACCCGGACCGGTTCGCCGGTGACCCGGACGGCCCAGACGGCCCCGACGGCCCGGACGGCTCGGACGAGGGCACGGCCCGCGCCGCCGAGAGCGACCGGCTGGCGGCGGCCATCACCGCCCGGTTGGACGACGTCACCAGCCTGGACGCCGACCGCATCCTGCGCACCTACCTGCAGCTGATGCT
>JBQGEH010000609.1:0-1762 GCA_052039515.1 Nakamurella sp.
GCCGCGGTCAGCGTCGCCGCCCCGCCCGGGATCATCGCCGCCATCGCCGGTGTCGCCCTGATCGGCGCCTTCGCCCAGGCCGCCGGAGCGGCGCTGGCCGACGCCGGTCACCGCGAGGCGGGGGCGGTCACGTTGGTCGTCGCCGCGTCCGGGATCGCCGTCGGCGGGGTCAGTGCGGCGTTCTGGGCACTGGTCGCCGGCGGTCTGTACCTGCTCGTGGTCCGCGTGGGTACTGTGGCCCGGTGATCGATGTGGATCGGTACAGAAAGGCGTGATCACCCATGACCATCCGTAAGGTGGCGCTGCTCACCGCGGGCGGGTTCGCACCCTGTCTGTCCTCGGCCATCGGCGGTCTCATCGAGCGCTACACCGAGCTCGCGCCGGACATCGAGATCATCGCCTACGAGAACGGCTACCAGGGTCTGCTGACCGGTCGGTACCGGACGATCACCCCGGCCGTGCGGGAGAAGGCGCACCTGCTGCACTCCTACGGCGGGTCGCCGGTGGGCAACTCCCGGGTCAAGCTGACCAACGCCAAGGACCTGGTCAAGCGGGGCCTGACGTCGGAGGGCGAGGATCCGCTGATGGTCGCCGCGATCCGGCTCACCATCGACGGCGTGGACGTGCTGCACACCATCGGCGGTGACGACACCAACCTCACCGCCGCCGATCTCGCGCGCTACCTCAAGGACAACGACTACGACCTGACCGTCGTCGGCCTGCCCAAGACCATCGACAACGACGTGGTGCCGATCCGGCAGTCGCTGGGCGCGTGGACCGCGGCCGAGCAGGGTTCCCGGTTCGCCCAGAACGTGGTCGCCGAGCACAACGCCAACGTGCACACCCTGCTGGTGCACGAGGTCATGGGCCGCCACTGCGGCTGGCTGACCGCGGCGACCGCCCGGAAGTACCGCGAATGGCTCGACGACCGCGAGTGGCTGCCCGAGGTGGGCCTGGACCGCTCGGCGTGGGACATCCACGCGGTCTACCTCCCCGAGGCCGAGTTCGACATCGAGGGTGAGGCGGCCCGGCTGCGCGAGGTCATGGAGCGGGTCGGCAACGTGACGATCTTCGTCTCCGAGGGCGCCGGGGTGGACACCATCGTCGCCGAGATGGAGCGCTCCGGGCAGGAGGTCCCGCGGGATCCCTTCGGTCACGTCAAGCTCGACCTGGTCAACCCCGGGGCGTGGCTGGCCAAGCAGTTCGCCGCCAAGCTCGGTGCGGAGAAGGTGATGGTGCAGAAGTCCGGGTACTACTCCCGGTCCGCGCCGGCCAATTCCGACGACCTGCTGCTGATCAAATCGATGACCGACTACGCGGTGGAGTGCGCGCTGCGCGGCGAGTCCGGGGTCATCGGCCACGACGAGGAGCACGGCGGGCAGCTGCGGGCGGTGGAATTCGACCGCATCCGCGGCGGCAAGCAGTTCGACCTGACGACCGACTGGTTCACCACCATGCTGGACGAGATCGGTCAGCCCGCCGCGGTTCCCGCGGCCGCGGTCGCCGCGCACTGAGGCCGGCGTGACCGAGCAGCCGCCGCCCACCGGTCCGCGCCGGCGGCGCAGCGCGCGTCGGGAGCAGGGGCCGGCGGCGCCGGCTCCGGCGGCACCCGTCGACCCGCCGTCGTCCGTCCCGGAGGCCGAAGACCGGCCGACCAGGTTGCGCAAGCGTCCGCGTCGCCGCTCCACCGCGGCGTCACCGATGCCGGTGACCCCGCCCGCCGAGCCGACTCCCCCGCCCGCACCGGCCGGCAACCCACCGG
>JBQGEH010000610.1:0-8055 GCA_052039515.1 Nakamurella sp.
GCGCGAGCGCCCGGCCCGCAGCTTGCCCCCCAGGTCCGCCCCGGCCCGCTCGATGAGCCCCCGCTCGAGCGCGGTGTGCACGTCCTCGTCGTCCGGGGAGGCGGTGAAGGCACCACTGACGACGTCGGCCAGCAGCGCGTCGAGTCCGGCGTGCATGGCGGTGAGCTCGTCCGCGGTGAGCAGGCCGGCCTGGTTCAGCACCCGGGCGTGGGCCTTGGAGCCGGCGATGTCGTAGGGGGCGAGCACCCAGTCGAAGTGGGTCGATCTCGAGAGCGCGGCCAGGGCGTCCGCGGGGCCGCCGGCGAACCGGCCGCCCCACAGCTTCAACGGGCCGGCCGGGGCGTCAGGGATGGTCATCTCAGTCGGTTCCCGCGTCCATCGCCGCCGATTCGCTGGCGAGATCGATGGCGACGGCGCCGGAGTCGGTCGCTCCGAGTGCGGCGATCGCCGCGGCGTCCCCCGGACGCAGGGAGCCTACGAGGGTCTCGGTGGCGTCGAGCTGACCGAGACCGGCGTACAGCTCGAGCTTGGCCCGGGTGTCGGCGATGTCGAGGTTGCGCATGGTCAGCTGACCGATGCGGTCGGCGGGCCCGAACGCGGCGTCGGCGACCCGCTCCATCGACAGCTTCTCCGGGTGGTAGCTCAACGCCGGACCGGTGGTATCCAGGATCGAGTAGTCGTTACCCCGGCGCAGCCGCAGCGTCACCGAGCCGGTGATCGCCGATCCGACCCAGCGCTGCAGCGAATCCCGCAGCATCAGGCCCTGCGGGTCGAGCCAGCGGCCCTCGTACAGCAGCCGCCCGAGCTTGCGGCCCTCGTTGTGGTAGGCCGCGACGGTGTCCTCGTTGTGGATGGCGTTGACCAGCCGCTCGTACCCGGCGAACAGCAGCGCCATCCCCGGGGCCTCGTAGATGCCGCGGGACTTGGCCTCGATGATGTGGTTCTCGATCTGGTCGCTCATGCCGAGGCCGTGCCGGCCACCGATCGTGTTGGCCTCGTTGACCAGCGCCACGGGATCGCTGAACTCCACCCCGTTGATCGCGACCGGCCGACCGCGCTCGAACGTGAGGGTCACGTCCTCGGGGGCGATCTCGATGCTCTGATCCCAGTGCGCGACACCCATGATGGGCTCGACGATCTCGACCGACGTGTCGAGGTTCTCCAGGGTCTTGGCCTCGTGGGTGGCCCCCCAGATGTTGGCGTCGGTGGAGTAGGCCTTCTCGACCGAGGCGCGGTAGGGCAGGTCGCGGGCCAGCAGCCACTCGCTCATCTCGGTGCGGCCACCCAGCTCGGACACGAAACGGCTGTCCAGCCACGGCTTGTAGATGCGCAGCCGCGGGTTGGCGAGCAGGCCGTAGCGGTAGAACCGCTCGATGTCGTTGCCCTTGTAGGTGGAGCCGTCACCCCAGATGTCGCCCTCGTCCTCGGCCATGGCGCGGACCAGCAGGGTGCCGGTGACGGCCCGGCCGAGCGGGGTGGTGTTGAAGTAGGTGAGCCCGGCGGACCGGATGTGGAAGGCGCCGCAGGACAGCGCGACGAGCCCCTCCTCGACGAGCGCGGCGCGACAGTCCACGATCCGGGCGATGCCGGCGCCGTACTCGGTGGCCCGGCCCGGCACGCCGGACAGGTCGGGCTCGTCGTACTGCCCGAGGTCGGCGGTGTAGGCGCAGGGAACGGCTCCGTTCTCGCGCATCCAGGCGACCGCGACGGAGGTGTCGAGCCCCCCGGAGAACGCGATGCCGACCTTCTGGCCCTGGGGCAGGGATTCGAGAACCTTGGACACGTGCGGAGCCTATCTGTGCGGAACGGGCTGCCCGGGACGGCAGCGGACGGTGCGGGGACGTGGGTGCGGGGCGGGATGCGGCGATGGTGGGGGGCGGTCAGTCGGCCAGCGCGGCGATGCGGCGGCCGACCTCGTCGCCGGTGAGCCCGTCGCGGGCCACCACGAGGATGGTGTCGTCACCGGCGATGGTGCCCACCACGTCGACCAGGCTGGCCCGGTCGATCGCGCTGGCCAGGAACTGCGCCGCCCCGGGTGGGGTGCGCAGCACGGCGAGATTGGCCGAGGCGTCGTAGGACAGCAGCAGTTCGGTGACCAGCCGGCCCAGCCGGTCGGTACCGCCCGGCATCGGCCGGGGGCGGCCGTCCTCCGGGATGACGTACACGGGCGGACCGCCGTCGACCCCGCGCATCTTCATGGCGCCGAGCTCGTCGAGGTCGCGGGACAGCGTGGCCTGGGTGACCTCGATGCCCGCGCCGGCGAGCACCGCCGACAGTTCGGTCTGCGAGTGCAGTCGCTGGGTGCGGATGGCCTGGGTGATCCGGGACAGCCGGGCGGCCTTGGTCGCCGGGGTGCCGGCGGTCATCGTCGCACCGTCAGGACCGCTCGAGAAGGAAGGCCAGCAGTGCCTTCTGCGCGTGCAACCGGTTCTCGGCCTCGTCCCACACCGCCGACTGCGGGCCGTCGAGGACCTCGTCGGTGATCTCCCAACCGCGGTGTGCGGGCAGGCAGTGCAGCACGACGGCGTCGGCCGCGGCCCGGCCGAGCAGGTCGGCGTCCAGCCGGTAGGGGCGGAACGGGCCGACCCGGTCGAGGCCGTCGTTCTCCTGACCCATCGAGGTCCAGGTGTCGGTGACGAGCACGTCGGCACCGTCGACCGCGGCGTGCGGGTCGGCGACCATCGTGACGGAGCCACCGGTGGCGGCCGCGCGGTCCTTGGCGTCCACGGCCACCCACGGCAGCGGGTCGAAACCGGTGGGCGAGGCGATGCGGACGTGGATCCCGGCGTTGGCGCCGCCCAGCATCAGGCTGTGCGCCATGTTGTTGTTCCCGTCGCCCATGTAGGTCAGGGTGAGCCCGGCCAGGCGGCCTTTGCGCTCGCGCACCGTCTGCAGGTCGGCCAGCACCTGGCAGGGGTGGAACTCGTCGGTCAGCGCGTTGATGACCGGGACCGTCGCCGCCGACGCGAGAGCGTCGATGCGACGCTGGGCGAAGGTGCGGATGGCGATCGCGTCGACGTAGCGGGACAGCACCCGGGAGGTGTCCTCGATGGTCTCCTCGCGGCCGAGCTGTGAGGTACGACCGTCCACGATGACCGGCTGGCCGCCGAGCTGGGCGATGCCCACCTCGAAGGACAACCGGGTCCGGGTGGAGTTCTTCTCGAACACCACCGCGACGGCGCGACCGGCCAGCGGGGTGTGTCCAGTGCGGTCGGTCTTGTAGAGGTCGGCGCGGTCCAGGACGGCGGTGAGCTCGTCGGGGGTGAGGTCGTCGTCACGCAGGAAGTGCCGGATCATGAGGTGCCGCTTCCGTTCTCGAGAGGGTCCAGCAGGGTGGGCAGGGCCGCGACGAAGGTGTCGGCCTGCGCCTCGGTGAGGATCAGCGGCGGCGCGAGCCGGATGACGTCGGCGGCCGGGGCGTTGACGATGAACCCCGCGTCCCGGGCGGCCACCGCCAGCGCCGGCGCCACCGGTGCGGTGAGCACGACCCCGAGCAGCAGCCCGCGACCGCGCACGCCGGCGATCATCGGGTGCGCGAGATCCTCGATGCCGGAGGCGATGTGCTTGCCGAGGGTGGCCGCGTGGTCGATCAGACCGTCGTTGTCGACGGTGTCGAGGACGGCCACCGCGGCGGCCGCACAGACCGGGTTGCCGGCGAAGGTGGACCCGTGCTGACCCGGCTGCAGCAGGTGCGCCGCCGGCCCGGAGGCGAGCACCGCACCGATCGGCAGGCCGCCGCCGAGCCCCTTGGCGAGGGTGACGACGTCGGGCACGATGCCGGCGTGCTGGAAGGCGAACCAGGCGCCGGTGCGGCCGACCCCGGTCTGCACCTCGTCGACGACCAGCAGCGCCCCACGCTCCCGGGTGATCCGGCGGGCGGCGGCGAGGTAACCGTCGGGGGCCGGGACCACACCGCCCTCGCCCAGGATCGGTTCCAGGAACACCGCGGCGACGGTGTCGTCGACGGCGGCGTCCAGCGCGGCCAGGTCGCCGTAGGGGACGAAGTCGACCCCGGCCGGCATCGGCTCGAACGGCGCCCGCTTCCCCGGCTGCCCGGTGAGCGCGAGCGCTCCCATGGTGCGGCCGTGGAAGCCACCCTCGGCGGCGATCATCCGCGGCCGGCCGGTCAACCGGGCGATCTTGAACGCCGCCTCGTTGGCCTCGGCCCCGGAGTTGCAGAACAGCGCCCGGCCGTCCAACGCGGGGTCGGTGAAACCGCTGACGTCCAGCAGCTTCTCGGCCAGGGTCAGCACCGTCGGATGGGTGAAGAAGTTCGAGACATGGCCGAGCGTGGCGACCTGTCGGGAGACCGCCTCGACGACGGCCGGGTGGGCGTGGCCGAGCGCGTTGACCGCGATGCCGCCGAGCAGGTCGAGGTACTCGCGACCGTCGGCGTCGGTGACCACGGCGCCGTGTCCGCTGACCAGCTCGACCGGCGGGACGCCGAAGTTGGTCATCAACGCGTGCGACCAACGCTGCGCCGCGGCCCGGTTGCCGGGCAGCTCCGCGGTGGGGGTGGCGAGATCAGGCATCGGCGGTCTCCGGTTCGGCGGCGCTCGCGGGGACGACGGTAGTCCCCACGGCCTCGGTGGTGACGAGGTCCAGCAGCACCGCGTGCGGGACCCGGCCGTCGATGACGTGGGCGGCCGGCACGCCGCCCTCCACGGCCCGCAGGCAGCCCTCCATCTTGGGCACCATGCCGCTCTCCAGGGTGGGCAGCAGCGCGGCCAGTTCGGTGGTGGTGACCACCGGGAGCAGCGAGCCGCGGTCCGGCCAGGCAGCGTAGAGCCCCTCGACATCGGTGAGCATGACCAGCTTCTCGGCCCCCAGGGCGATCGCCAGGGCGGCGGCGGCGGTGTCGGCGTTGACGTTGTGCACCACGCCGGCGACGTCGGGGGCGACCGTGGAGACGACCGGGATGCGGCCGGCGGCGATGAGGTCGAGCACGGCCTGCGGGTTCACCGCGACCACGTCGCCGACCAGCCCGATGTCGGTCGCGACCCCGTCGACGTCGACGGTCCGCCGGGCCGCGGTGAACAGGTGGGCGTCCTCACCGCTCATGCCGACGGCGTGCGGACCGTGCGCGTTGATCAGGTTGACCAGCTCCCGGCCGACCTGACCGACCAGCACCATCCGGACGACGTCCATGGTCTCGGGGGTGGTGACGCGGAAGCCGCCGGCGAACTCACCGGTCATGCCCAACCGCTTCAGCATGGCCGAGATCTGCGGCCCACCGCCGTGCACCACCACCGGGTGCACCCCGACGGCACGCAGGTAGACCATGTCGGCGGCGAAGGCGGCCTTGAGGGCGTCGTCGGTCATCGCGTTGCCGCCGTACTTGACCACGACGATGCGGCCGCGGTGGCGCTGCAGCCACGGCAGGGTGTCGGCGAGGACCGCAGCCCGCGCCGCCGGATCGGCGAGAGACGGTGACATGTCGGTCATGTCGAGTAGGCCGAGTTCTCGTGCACGTAGGCGTGCGAGAGGTCATTGGTCAGGATGGTGGCGGTCTCGATGCCGGCGTGCAGGTCGATCTGCACGTGGACGGCACGGCCCGACAGGTCGACCAGACCGCGGTCCTCACCCCGGGCGCCGCCGCGGCAGATCCACACCCCGTTGATCGCGACGTCGAGCCGGTCGGGGTCGAAGGCGGCCGCGGTGGTGCCGACCGCGGCGAGGATGCGGCCCCAGTTGGCGTCACCCCCGAAGAACGCCGTCTTGACCAGGTTGTTGCGGGCCACCGACCGGCCGACCTCGACGGCGTCGTCCTCGGAGGCGGCGTGCAGCACCTCGATGGCGATCTCCTTCGTCGCGCCCTCGGCGTCGGCCATCAACTGCTGGGCGAGGTCCCGGCAGACCCGGGTGACGACGGCGGTCAGCACGTCGAGGGTGGGCCGCTGACCGGAGGCGCCGGACGCGAGCAGCAACACCGTGTCGTTGGTGCTCATCGCGCCGTCGGAGTCCAGCCGGTCGAAGCTGACCCGGGTGGCGGCGCGCAGGGCGGCGTCCAGGTCCGCCGCGCCGGCGTCGGCGTCGGTGGTGAGTACGACCAGCATGGTCGCGAGACCGGGCGCGAGCATGCCGGCACCCTTGGCCATCCCGCCGACGGTGAACCCGGACGCGGTCACGGCGGCGGTCTTGGGCACGCTGTCGGTGGTCATGATGGCGCGGGCGGCGGCCGCTCCGCCGTCGACGGCGAGCTCGTCGTGGGCGGCGTCGACGCCGGCGGTGATGCGGTCCATCGGCAGCAGCTCACCGATGAGACCGGTGGAGCAGACGGCGATGTCGTCGGGGGCGACCCCGAGCAGGGCGGCGACCCGACCGGCGGTGGTGCGGGTGTCGTCGAAGCCGGGAGCGCCGGTGCAGGCGTTGGCGCCGCCGGAGTTGAGCACCACCGCGGCCAACCGGCCGCGGCCGATGATCTCCTCGCACCAGCGCACCGGGGCCGCCTTGACCCGGTTGGTGGTGAAGACACCCGCGGCCTCGTAGCGGGGGCCGTCGTTGACCACCAGGGCGAGATCGGCGGCGCCGGAGGACTTGAGCCCGGCGGCCACCCCGGCGGCCCGGAACCCGGCGGGGGCGGTGACGGTCACGGGGCGAGTCCGATCGTGGAGAGTCCGGTGGTCTCGGGCAGACCGAGGGCGAGGTTGAACGACTGCACGGCGGCGCCGGCGGTGCCCTTGGTGAGGTTGTCGACCGCGGCGACGACGACGACGGTGCCGGCGGCGGCATCCAGGGCGACCTGGAGGTGGATCGCGTTGGACCCGACCACCGACTTGGTCTGCGGCCACCGGCCGGCGGGCAGCAGCGAGACGAACGGCTCGTCGCCGTAGGCCTTCTCGTAGGCGGCGCGGAGGTCGTCGACGGTGGTGCCGGGCGTCGCGGGGGCGGTCACCGTGGCCAGGATGCCGCGGCTCATGGGCACCAGCATCGGGGTGAACGAGACGGTGACCGGCGTTCCGGCGGCCGCGGAGAGGTTCTGCACCATCTCGGGGGTGTGCCGGTGCACGCCACCGACCCCGTAGGCCGACACCGAGCCCATCACCTCGCTGCCGAGCAGGTTGGCCTTGAGCGACTTGCCCGCTCCGGACGTTCCGGACGCCGCGACCACGGTGACGGCGGGCGACACCAGTCCATGCACCAGGGCCGGCGCCATGGCCAGCGACGCGGCCGTCGGGTAGCACCCGGGGACCGCGACACGTCTGGTGCCACGCAGCTTCTCGCGCCCGCCCGGCAGCTCCGGCATGCCGTACGGCCAGGTGCCGGGGTGGTCGCCGCCGTAGAACGTGGACCACGCCGCCGGGTCGGCGAGCCGGTGGTCGGCGCCGCAGTCCACCACCAGCACGTCGTCGCCCAGCTCGGCGGCGATGGCCGCGGAGTGGCCGTGCGGCAGGGCGAGGAACACCGCGTCGTGCCCGGCGAGCACCCCCGGCGTGGTCTCCTGGAGCACCCGGTCGGCCAGCGGGCCCAGGTGCGGCTGGTGCTCGCCCAGCGTGGTGCCGGCGCTCGCGTTGGCCGTCAGCGCCCCGATGACGACCTCGGGGTGGCCCAGCAGCAGGCGCAGCAGCTCACCTCCCGCGTAGCCACTCGCTCCGGCCACCGCCACCCGATACGTCATCGCCCGTCCGTCCCTGTCTGTCGGTCCGAAAGAGCATACATGGGTGTGCATGGTCATTCATCCGCCGACGAGCAGCGCTCACAGGTAGTCGTGCGGCAGCCGCGCGCTGCCGGGCACCAGGTACTCGTCGGCGACCAGCAGCCGCGACCACAGCGACTCGACACCGGGCAGCGCCCGCCGCAGCGCGCCCATCCCCCGCACCTGAAGGCCCGGGGACACCAGACCCAGCACCAGCCCGGCCGCCGCCACGGCCGGGTCGCCGCCGGCGTCCCACCGGCCGGCCCGCGGCGGGCCGTCGCCCACGGAGTGCTCGTCACCGGCGGCGGTCGCATCCACCCCGGCCGCCCGCAGGTTCCCGGCCAGCGACCGTCCCGACGCCACCGGCACCCCGGTGAGTACCGATCGCCCGCGGGCGACCGCGGCGACGACGGCCGCCA
>JBQGEH010000611.1:0-11532 GCA_052039515.1 Nakamurella sp.
GACCACCCGCCTGCGGACCCGACGACGGCGACGCCGCGGTGGCGGTGGGCACCGCCACGTAGGTGTAGGTCGCAGCCGGGGAGACCCCGCCGGTGGTGGTCACGGTGACCTCCACCGGGCCGGCCGGATGTGCCGGGCTCACGGACGTCAGCGTGGTCGCGTCGACGACGGTGACCGAGCCGGACGGCACGGCGGTGCCGTCGACGGTGACCACCGCGCCGGGCTCGAAACCGGTCCCGGTGACCGTCACGGTCTGCCCACCGGCGACCGGGCCCGCCGCCGGGGACAGGGCGGCGACGACCGGGACGACGGCGACGGTGAAGCTCACCGGCGCGGACGGCGCCGACAGGTTGTCGGCGGTGTCGGTCTGGGTGGCGACGACGGTGTGCGGTCCGTTGGCCAGCGGTGCGGTGGCAATGCAGCTCCACGCACCGTCGACGACGGTGGCGGTGCAGATCGGTGCCGCGCCTTCGGTGACGGTGACCGTGCCGTCGACGCCGGTTCCGGAGACGACCGGAGTCGCGGTGTCGACGGTCGATCCGGCCGCCGGGACCTCGATCACCGGGGCGGGCACGGGCAGAGAGGTGTAGGGCAGCGGCGGGGTGCTGACCCCGCCGGCGGTGGCCACGGTGACGTCGACGGTGGCGGGGATGTGCGCCGGGGTCGCGAAGGTCAGCTGGGTCGGGGACAGGACGGTGGCGGGCACGGTCGTGCCGTCGATGGTCACCGTGGTCTCACCGGCGACGAAGTCGCTCCCGGTGACGGTGACGATGGTGCCGCCGGCGGCCGGGCCCTCGTTCGGGCTGAGGGCGGTCGCGGTGGGCAGCACGAAGTCGACGTTGGGTCCGACTTCGGCGCGGCCCAGGTCGACGACGCCGCCGAGGCCGCCGAGAAGGCTGACCCGGAGGGCGACCTCGCGGTACAGGCCGGGGGCGCCGTTCTCCTGGACGTTGCCGGTCAGGGCGACGATCGAGCCGAGCCCGCGCAGGACGGGATCCAGGGCGGTCAGGATGGTGCCCACCCCCGCGGTGACGGCCGGGATGGTGGAGGTGGCGAGCGGGAGCAGGGTCGCGGTCAGCGGCGCGGCGAGCGCGGCGAGCAGTGCACCCACCCCGATGGTGACCGGCAGTCCGGCGGCCTGGACGGCCAGGGTGGCCGGGGCGGTGCCGGCGACGAACTGGGCGACGGTGCCGACGGCGAGGACCTGGACACCGGTCGCGCCGAGACCCGAGCAGGGGCTGCCGGTCCCGACGACGCAGACGTTCGCGGCCACCCGCACCTGGGCGGCGTCCAGCGCGGTGGTGACGATGCCCTGGACGGCGGCCGGGACGGTGTTCAGCAGGTCGCCGATCTGGTCCACCAGTTCGGCGAGGACGGCGGCCCGGAGCAGGTCGGTGTTCGGGGCCAGCGAGGCCAGACCCGCGCCGCCGGCGTCGGTGAGCAGGGTGTCGAGGTCGGCGGTGATGACGCCGGTGCCCAGGTTGACCGTGACCGCACCCGACGGCGAGACCAGTGGCGTGGCCAGGTACGTCGTGAGGGCACTGCGCACGGTGGTGGTGACCGTGGCCTCCACGCCGGCGTTGCCGACCAGCCCGGGGATCGACACGACGGTGGCCAGCGCCCGGGCGAGCAGACCGTTCGGGCCGGACAGCCCGGCCACCGCGGTGTCGACGGCCGCGGCGACGCCGGTGGGACCGGTGAGCAGCCCGGTGACACCGGCCACGGCGGGGGAGGTCAACGTGAGTTCGGCGTCGGCGATGGCGTAGTCGCGGCAGTTCACCGGGGCCGACAGGTCGGCGCAGCTGGTGTCCAGCGGCGGGCCGATCGCGGCGTCGGCCGCGGCCACACCGGTGATCGCTCCCAGCCGCAGGTCGAGATCTGCTAGCACGGCGGTGATGTCGCTGCCCAGCAGCGGCTGCAGGTTCAGCGACGCGTCCGCCGGGAAGGCACCGCTGCCGTTCACGGACACGCCGCCGTCATCGCTGACCGCGCCGGAGGCGGCCCGGGACACACCGTCGTCGGATGCCTGCGCGTACTGGTTGGCGACGCCGATCCGGATGAGATCGCCGAACGGCAGCCCGATCTCGGGAAGGGCCTGGGCCTGCAGGGTCTGCAGGACGGTGACGCTCAGCGGAGCCACCACCGTGACCGGGTCCGGCGCACCGTCGTTGGTGGCGGTGGCACCGTCCAGGGAGACGATCGGGTCCAGAGGCAGCCCGAGGACCGAGCCGCCGAGGAAGCGGCCGGTGGCCGTGGAGGAGTCGGCCGGTCCGGCCGCCGCCGTACCCGGGACCACCAGCGCCGTCACCAGTGCCGCCACCGTGGTGGCGGCGAGCACCGTCGAGGGACGGCGAACGGCATGTCGATGGTGGGTGCGACGGGAGGTGATCGTCTCGCGGGCCCGAACGGACCAGTGGCGGAAGCGCTCGGTGCGGGCAAACGGCATCGTCAGTTCCCTCGCTTTGATTCGTACGAATGAAGTCCCCGATGAGGTAGCCAGTCAAGCACACGGAGTGAGACACGGGATGGTGGTTCCCGTCGCGGTCGGGTCGGCGAACGGTCACGCAGAGTGCTTGGACCCAGGTCCGTTCGGGGGCAGCCACCGTCGGCGGCACCCAGACGGGCGCACCCGCCCGGCGGGCGGCGTATGACGACAGGGGACCCGGCCGCCGCCGGGCGGGGACTCGCGGGTGTGCCGGGAGCAGCGTCGACACCGGTTGCGAGACCATCGATCTCGATGGGACGACGCGACGGGATGCGTGCGTCGACGTGCGGTCAGCCGGTGGGCCGGGTCCGCATCACCAGGACGACCGAGTTGAGCGGCACGGTCGGGGTACCACGACGGTCGGCCTCGGCCCGGGCGAGCGCCGCGACGGCGGCCAGCCGCCGGCGCCGCTCGGCGGGGGCCATCACCGCGTAGATCGAGTAGGTGCCGTAGAGCGCGGCGACGTCGTCCGGCGCGATCTGCCGGGTCCAGGGGAACGCTGCCGTCTCGAAACGGATGCCGGGAAGTCCGTCGAGTTCGGTCGGGGCGACCGGGTCGGGGTGGGCGTGGGCCGGACCGAGCGGGTCCAGGTCGGCCAGGGCGCGCTCCCAGGGCTCGACGGGCACCGGCACGTGGGAGATCAGGCCCAGCGTCCCGCCCGGCCGCAGCACCCGGCGCACCTCCGCCCACGCCGCCGGCGCGTCGAACCAGTGCCACGCCTGCGCGACGACGACCGCGTCGGCCACCGCGCCGGACAGCGGCAGCCGCTCGGCCGGGGCTCGATGGGTCACGACCGCGGGGTGGCGCCGTTGCAGCACCGCGAGCATCCCGGGATCGGGTTCCACGGCGGTGACCCGGAGACCGCGCGCGACCAGCGAATCGGTGAGTTTGCCGGTACCTGCTGCGATCTCGACGACGTCGGCCGCCGCCGGGGGCACCAGCCAGGCCACCGCGTCGTCGGGGTATCCGGGCCGGAGCCGGTCGTAGGCGTCGGCCACCGAGCCGAACACCGAGGCCCGCGGGTCGTCGGCGGCACCGGCGGTGCCGGTGCCGGGTGCGGTCACGCGGTGCCCTGGATCTTCTCGGGTGCGATGGTCAGGATGAGCCGCTGCTGGTCGCGCCCGCCCCACCAGGGGTACGGCCCGCCGGTGTACCGCTGCGCGAGCGCCTCGATGTGCTCGGCGCCGCCGTCGGTGGTGGAACGCACCACCCGGCCACGGATCTCGACGTAGCGGGTGGGGTCCTCGGCGTCGGACACCGTGACCGACACCCGTGGATCCCGGGCCACGTTGCGCGCCTTCTGGTATCCGACCACGGTGTTGACGATGACGTGCTCGCCGTCGGTGTCGACCCAGGTCTGGGTCAGCTGCGGTGAGCCGTCCGGCATGAGGGTGGCGACGTAGCAGGACCCGACCCCGCGGAGCAGGGTGACGACGGACTCGGGCAGTGGCACGGTGGACCTCCGGTGTGCGGTGGGTGGTGCAGGGGTGGCGGTGGTCAGGAACCCGAGGACCTTCGCAGCCGGCATCTCGCACGGCCGCAGCTGATCACGGGCGTACAGATTGGCGCTGACGACGTCCGTCCCGCCGAGCTCCTCGGCGTACAGCTTCTGCACCCGGCCGCCGGCGGAGACCGTCCGGGTCACCCCGTAGGGCCGTCCGTCCCACCGCATGACCGACCAGCCGGCCGGGATCCGGTCGAAGAGCGTCTGAACGTCGGGCACCCCGTCAGCATGCCGCGTCGGCGGGCCGTTCGTCGGGCGGCCGGCCGGAGACGTCAGGCGGCCAGCGTCTCGTCGTCCCCGGCGGGGGTGTCCGGCGCCGCACGCCCGTCGTCCGGGGACGACCCGGGGTCCGGCGTGGCCCCGGTCCCCGCGGAGGTGGTGAGCAGGTCGTGGGCGGCGACGGCCGCCAACGCGAGCGTCCGGTACCCCACCTCGTCGAACAGCACAGTGACGCGGTCCGCCTCCACCGACATGACGACACCCCGTCCCCAGGACGGATGGTGGACCTCGGCGTTGGCGGTGAGGGCCGGGTCGCCGTCGGCCGTGGGGGCGGCGACGACATGGCGCTCCGCGGTGCCGTCGTGGCAGGGGTCGCAGTTCCCGCACGGCTCGCCCAGCTGCTCCCCGAAATACCCGAGCAGGAACTGACGGCGGCACGCCGTCGTCTCTGCGTAGCCACGCATCATCTCCACCCGCGAGCGGATCAGCTCGCGGTGCCGGTCCGCCACCTTCCGGGCCCGCCGGCGCGCACCGGCGGGGGACAGCTCCGGCTCGGACCAGGTGAGGCCGTCCTCGTCGCCCTGGACCGCTCCGACCTGCTCGAGCAGGTTCAGCGCCCGGGTGCGCCGGCCCGGCGTGGCGTCGACGGCGTCGGCGAGATCGGCCGGCGACACCGGCCCGGCCGCCGTCGACAGCACCCGCGCGATGTCCAGCAGCGCCTTCTCGGGCAGTGTCGAGGCGGTGAGGAAGTTCTGCAGGTGGATGTCCTCGGGCCGGTAGAACAGCGCCACCAGCGCCGGGTCGCCGTCCCGCCCGGCCCGGCCGATCTGCTGGTAGTCGGTCTCCAGCGACTCCGGGACACCGGAGTGCACCACGAACCGGACGTCGGGGACGTCGATGCCCATGCCGAAGGCCGAGGTGGCCACCACGATCCGGGTCCGTCCGGCCACGAAGTCCTCATGGACCGCGGTCCGGTCGGCCGCTTTCATCCCCGCGTGGTAGGCCGCGGCGGCCAGACCGTGGGTGGCCAGTTCACCGGCGTACCAGGTGGTGTCCTTGCGGCTGGCGGTGTACACCAGCCCACGTGCCCCGGCGTGCGCTGCGGCGAGCTCCCGGACCCGCGCGACCACCGCGGCGCGCTTGGCGTCGTCGTCGCCGGCGTGCTCGACGGTGAGCTCCAGCTCCGGGCGGTCGAAACTGGCGATCACGGTGGCGTTGTCGCGCAACCCGAGGCGGGCGACGATGTCCTCCTGCACCGGCGGGGCTGCGCTGGCGGTGAGCGCGATGACCCGCGGTCGGCCGAGCCGGTCGAGCACGTGACCCAGCCGCAGGTAGTCCGGCCGGAAGTCGTGACCCCACGCGGACACGCAGTGCGCCTCGTCCACCACGAACAACCCCACCGACAGCTCGCGCAGCGCGTCCACCACGTCGTCGCGCGACAGCTGTTCGGGGGACAGGAAGACGTACCGGGCCCGGCCCTCCCGCAGGTCGGCCCAGGCCTGCTCGCGCTCGGCGACACGCTGCGCGGAGTTGACCGCCACCGCCCCGGGCGCGCGGGTGCGGGCGAGTCCGTCGATCTGGTCCTGCTGCAGGGCGATCAGCGGTGACACCACGACGGTCGGACCGTCGACCAGCACCGCCGGGACCTGGTAGATGGCCGACTTGCCGGCTCCCGTGGGCAGGACGGCGAGCACGTCGCGGCCCGCCATCACCTCTTCCATCGCCCGCAACTGGTCCGGGTGCAGCTCCGCCCAGCCGAAGACCTCCTCCGCCGTCCGCTGGATCTCCAGCCGCCGGGCGCCCGCGGCGCCGTCCACCGGCACCAGCGGGACCGCGTCGGCGGGTCGGTCCGCGGTGTCGTCGCGGTCGTCAGGGGTCGCACTCGCTGACATGGTCATCCTCTCCGTACACGACCGGGCACCGCGTCGGTCTCCCGGACCGGGACGCGGGTGGCCGCAGCAGGGGGCGCGGTGGCTTCCACACCTGGGCCGGAGCCCCGCCGGACGGACACACCGTCCCGACGCTGTTCCGGTGTCCTACCCAGCACCGCCGGGCGAGAACCCGGATGCGGCGGCGCTCAGCGGGTCTCGGCCGCGACGCACCGGACGGGCGGCCGGGGAACCAGATCCCGCTCGGAGCCCACCCCGCTGAGATCACGACCCGCTCGGACGACCACTCTGTTCACACCACCACGACGGTGCTCGCGCCCAGCGCGACCGCGATGACCATCGCGCTCATGACGATCGCGGGCAGCACCTCGTCGGCGTCGACGATCTGCCGGAGACGGCGGCTGCGGATGATCGCCAGGTCGACCAGTACGACCACGACGACCAGCCCGACCAGGCCGGCCACGAAGGTGACCGCGAAACCCAGCAGCCCGTCGCCCCAGCCGGCGAAGTCACCGGCGATGGCGGAGCGCAGCACCAGCCCGAGGCCGACGAGCACGCCGCCGGTGACGATGGCCCCGGCCAGCGACGGTTCGCCGTCGGCGCGGCGCCGGCGCAGCGGCAGCACCAGCGCGAGCACCCGGACCGCGACCACCAGCGCGATCACCCCGAGCAGGGCGAACACGGCGGTGGCCGCGACGGCCTCGCCGAACGACGGGGCCGAGCCGCTGAGCGCCCCGTGCAGCACCAGCCCGACGGCGAGGTACATGCCGCCCTTGACCACCGCCGACGCGGTCGACGTGCGGTCCAACGCCTTGAGCCCACCCGGGTGGCGCACCAGGGCGTCGACGACGGCGTTCACCCCGATCATCACGAGCAGGACCGCCGCTCCCCAGCCGAGCGACGCCCCGACGTCGCCCCAGCCGCCACGGGTGACCCCGAGCAGCGGCAGCATCGCGACCGCCTGGGCGAGCACGATCGACACCCGCACCACCGCGTAGGGCAGGTTGTGCCGGTCGAACAGCTCCTGTTCGTCGTCGAAGTGGGTGAGGACGTTGATCAGCTCCCACAGGGCGACGAGCAGGGCCACGAACAGCACGACCTTGATCGCCGCGAAGCCGTAGTCGGCCCAGGTCGGAACGGTGTCGAGGGTCATCAGCTGTCCTGTCCGGCGGTGGTCGAGGGGTCGATGATGCAGTGCGGCACGAAGCAGCTCAGGTTGTCGGTGATGAGGCCGTCGCTCTCCCGGATGCCGAGACCGGCGGCTTCCCCGTCGACGAGCCACACCCCGAGCACGGGGTGGTGGGGGCCGTCGACGCCGGCGAAGTCGGGCAGCGGCGCCAGTGCCTGCCGGACCGCGCCCTCGCTGCCGTACGGACCGCCGCGGGCGGCGACGGTGACCCCGTCGCGCACGAGACGGACGTTGGCCCCCTCCCGGGACAGCAGCGGCTTCTCCGCGTAGCTGGTGAAGCCGGCCGGCTCCTCGCCGGCGAAGTACGTCGGCAGCAGGTACCGGGAGAGCACCGGGTCGTCCCCGAACAGCTCCCACAGCACGGCCAGCACGCCCTTGTTGCTCCACAGCATCGTGTAGGGCGGCTGGATCCAGACGGTCCCCTCGGGCTGCACCGTGTTCCACAGCACGGACCGGCCGAACGGGTCACGGGCCAGCTGCTCCCACGGATAGAGCTTGAAGATCACGTCGACGGGTCGGTTGTCCTGGTCGAGGATCCGCGCCGGGTGCACCGCGGTGCCGTTCAGCGGGACGAGCTCCGGGCTCTCGGCGACCTTGATGTCCTCGGTGTGCAGGAAGGCCACCTCGTACCCGGCTTCCTTCGCCGCGTCGGCCAGGCACAGCACGGTGAACTGGTCCTCGCCCGACTCGTCGGCCGAACTCCAGGCGAAGTGCACCGTGCGGACGGCCCGGCCGGTCCGGCGCGACCAGGAGGTGAGGTTGCGCCGCCATGCCTGAACCAGCGCGTCGTAGACGTTGTTCCACTGGTCGCGGTGCGCGGCGGCCGGGTTGCCCAGCAGCCAGTTCCACTGCACGACCGCGGTCTCCAGCAGGCTGGTCGGGGTGTCGGCGTTGAACTCCAGCAGCCGGGGCACGTCCAGCGACGCGTCGTCGGACCCGGGCGGCCGCCCGAAGCGCAGGTCGAGGCGGCCGTAGACGCTGGGTGCCTCCTCGGCCCACGACCGTTCGATGGCCGGGACGGCCCAGGCCGGGATGGCCATCCGGTCGTAGAGCCGGTTGTCGACGATGTGATCGCCCGCGTCCACCAGCATCCGCGCCAGCAGCGTGTTCGCCGCGTCCGCCAGCAGATCGGTCTCGGCGGTGGTCAGCGAGTAGTACTGCGCCTCCCGCCAGTAGGAGGTGGCGCCCCGCCCGGTCAGGGTCTCGTTGTAGACCAGTCCGTCACTGGCGATCTGCGCCTCCCACCCGGGGCGCAGGGCGCCGTCCTCGTGTCGCCGCATCAGCTGCCCGAACCGCTGCCGCCGGAACCCTTGCCGATGCCCCCGGAGCGGATGGTGGTCCCGGCCGCCTTGCCGGTGCCGGGCAGGCCGGCGGCGATGCGGGCACCGGAGTCGGCCGGGTTGATGCGGGTGCCGCCCGCGGTCGGGATGACCGCGCCGCGGCCGAATCCGCCGGTGGCCAGGAACAGGAAGAACAGGCCGCCGCCGTAGCCGTTGCTCTCGTCGCAGTAGGAGTCGTCCACGACCTGGTTGTCCGCGTTGACGCAGTACGCCGTCTGTTCCTCCCCGCCCCCGGCACCGCACGCGGCGACCGAGGGCACCACCAGCACGCCGCTCAGGGCCAGGCCGATCAGGCGGGGGCGCAGCGGCCGGCGCTCGGGCAGCGGCATCGGTGTCTCCTCGGCGGTGCACGGTGGTTCGGACGGCGCGCCCAGTCTCCCTGACCGCTCGGCCGGCGGCGGCGGCGGTCCGGCGTGTCGGCGCCGGACGGCGGATCCGACACCCCCGAACGGCGGGAAGGACGTGGTGGACCGGTCACTCACGGCCGGGTAGGTTGGTCCTCGGGTTCAACCAGACGCCCCCGCTCGTGTCGTTCCGGACCGACCGGTCCTGCGACGCCTCGTCGTATCGAGGGCTCGTCATGTCCCCCCATTCCGTTTCCACTGCTGCGGAGCTGTCCGTCCGCACGGCCACCGCGACACAGCGCGGGTCCCGATGACCGGCTTCCCGGACCGGCACGCCCGGTTGACCGAGGGCTTCGGCGCGCTCGCGGCGCTGGTGGCCACCCCTGCCGAAGACGACGGCGACCGCCTGGTCGACACCCTCGAGGTGCTGCTGACGATGGTGCCGGGAGCGCGCTGGGCGACCATGGGCGAGCGCACCCGGCGGGTCCGCCCGCAGACCGTGGCGACCACCGGTGAATCCGGCCGGCTCGCCGACGCGGTGCAGTTCCGGTTGGGTGAGGGCCCGACCCTGCGGGCACTGGAACGCCGGGTCGCGTCGGCGGTGTCCGATCTGACCGTCGACCGCCGGTGGCCGCGGCTGGCGGCGATGGCCGCCGACCTGCCGGTCCGCTCGGTGCTGGCGCTGCCGCTGCGCGGCGCCCAGGGCCGGGACGCCTCGCTGACCCTCTACGCCCCGACCGCGGACGCGTTCGAGGACGCGGCCCTGCAGCTGATGCCGGTGACCGTCGCCTCCGCCGACATCGCCCTGGCCGGCCTCCGTCAGCGGCAGCGGGCGCAGAACCTCAACCGGGCACTGCTGAGCAACCGCCGGATCGGCGTCAGCGTGGGCATCCTGATGGCCCAGCACCAGTGGACCGAGGACCAGGCGTTCCAGGCCCTGGGTGACGTGAGCCAGAGCCTCAACCGCAAGGTCGCCGACCTCGCCGAGGAGGTGTGCCTGACCGGCGCCCTCCCGGAGCCGGCGGCCCACCTCGCGTTGCCGGCGCCCCGGCCCGCACCGGATGTCGAACGCCCCGGCCGCAGGCCCCGGGCCGCCGTGGCGTCCGGCGTCCCCGCGCATCCCGGTCGCTGACCCGTGACCGGGCCGCTCCCGTCGACCGGCCCACCTCCTGACTCCGGCACGCGCGGCACCGACGCGTCCCGACCTCCCGGCCGCACCCCCGCCCCGGTCGGGACGACGGATGTGGACGCGCCGGCGGGCGCGCCGCGGCGACCGCTGCACGAGGCCGTGGCGCGGCTCGCGGCCGCCGCCACCGAGGAGTTCGAGGTCGAGGACATGCTGGGCCGGTTGTGCGACGCGGCCGGCGACACCTTCGACGTCGACTTCGTCGGCGTCATGGGGGTCGACCTCGACCGGTCGCGGTTCGTCCGGGCCAGCCACTCGGCGCTGCACCCCGTCGAGGAGATCCAGTCCCGCCTGCAGATGGGTCCGTGCGCCGACGCGATCGCGGCCGGGCATCTCGTCACCGCGGCCACCGACCACGAGATCGCCCTGTGCTGGCCGGCTTTCCACGTGGAGACGGCACGGCAGGGCATCGAGGCGGTGGCGTCGCTGCCCCTGCTGAGCCGCGGCCGGTGCTGGGGCGTGATCGACCTGTACTGGACCCGTCCGTACCGCATGGGCGCCGACGAACTGGCCTCGCTGCAGCTGCTGGCCGACGTCGCGGTGTCCTACCTGGTGATGGCGGCCGACCGGGCGGTGGCCCGCACCGCCCAGGAACAGCTGGCCAACCGGGCGTTGCACGACCAGCTGACCGGGCTGCCGAACCGGGGGCTGATCCACGAACTGCTCTTCCACGCACTGGCCGCCGCCGCCCGTCGTGGTTGTCCGGTGGCGGTGTTGTTCGTCGATCTCGACGGGTTCAAGGGCATCAACGACTCCTTCGGGCACGCCGCGGGCGACACCGTCCTGCAGGAGGTGGGCCGGCGGTTGCGCGCCACCGTCCGTACCGGCGACGCCGTCGGGCGGTTGTCCGGGGACGAGTTCGTGGTGGTCTGCGAGCAGACGCCCGGTGACGGTGACCTGTCGATCGAGGCGGCGTCGGTGGCGGACCGGATCGGCAGGGCGGTGGCCGAGCCGGTGGAGCTCGCGTCCGGCGCGTTGACCGTGTCGGTGACCGCGAGCGTCGGCGTGGCCGTCACCCGGGACCGCCCGTCCGCGGCCGACCTCATCCACCGGGCGGACGCGGCGATGTACGCGGCCAAGGCGTTGGGACCCGGGCGTCACGTGCTGCACACCGACGTGCCGAGTGACGACGAGCGGCGCGGTCGGCGCTCCACCGAGCGCGAGCTGTTTGAGGCCCTGGCCCGCCGGGAGTTCACCGTCCACTACCAGCCGGTGGTCGACGCCGGGCGCCGGGTGGCCGCAGCGGAGGCGTTGCTGCGCTGGACCCGACCGGGCCGGGGCGTCGTGCCGGCCGGCGAGTTCATCGACATCGCCGAGTCGACCGGGGCCATCGTGCCGATCGGCCACTGGCTCATCCGCCAGGCGCTGGCCGACCT
>JBQGEH010000612.1:0-3145 GCA_052039515.1 Nakamurella sp.
AGCCGCCCGACCTGGGCGTGCCGCCCGAGCGGGCCGCCGATGAGCTGGGCGGCCCGGCGGACGGTGGCGTCGGTCCAGCTCGGGATCACCCGCTCGAACGGACTGAGGGTGGCGCTGGGATCGATGGCGACGGCCCGGCCCGACCGGCGGCCGCGGCGCCCGGCCGGCGCGGTCCCCGCCGGCTCGGACCCCGCCGGCTCCGACGGTCCGGGGTCCGGGACGGCCGGCTCCCCCGCTACGGCTCGGCTGCTCACCGCACGGATGCTACTGGGCGGCCCCGTGCCGACACGGTCCGCGCGCGCCCCACCGCCGGGGGACGGTCAGCCGCCGGCGCGCCGGGCGCGCGGCCGGCGTTCACCGTCGTGGCCCATCACGAACGAACTGACCAGGTGGTTCCACCGGCACGTCCGGCAGACCTCGACGAGGTGCACGGTGAACTCGCTGTACGTCTGGGCCAGCAGCTCGAGCTCCGGGGGCGTCCGGGCGGAGCCGGCCGCGGCGCCGAGCTCGTCGCCGTAGATCCAGTGCACCAGGGTGAGGTTCTCCTTGCGGCACACCGGGCACGGCGTCTCGCTGGCGACACCGTGGAACTTGGCCGCCTGCATCAGGTACGGGCTCGCCTCGCAGACCTCGGCGACCGGGACGCGGCCGCTGGTGACCTGGGCGAGCAGTGACCGGCGCCGGAGGGCGTAGTCGACGAGCCCGCGCTGAGTCTGCACGGATCGAGCGTACGCGCGGCCTCCCGGCACCGCCGGGCCCGGTCCCGCCGTCCCTCCCGGGCCACCCGGTGTGGCGCCACTCACTCGATACGGTGCATCGGGAATGCGGTCGGCCGGCTGCCGGTTGGCCGCTGGAGAACGCGTCCACGGGCGTGCCCACCCAGTCCGACGCGAGGAGCCCGACCTATGACCACCGCCACCCCGTCCACCGCGACCGGCGGCCGCATCGCCGCGGGCTTCGTGCTGATGCTCGGCGCGCTGACCGCCATCGGGCCGCTCACCATCGACCTCTACCTCGCCGCGTTCCCCCGCATCGCCGACGAGTTCGGCACGTCGGCGGCCACCGTGCAGCTGACCATCACCGCCACCCTGGCGGGGCTCGCGATCGGACAGCTGCTGATCGGGGCGCTGTCCGATGCACTCGGTCGCCGCCGCCCGCTCATCGGCGGGCTGGTGCTGTACGTGATGGCGTCGGCGGCCATCATCGTGACGCCGTCGGTGGAGGTGCTGGCCGCGCTGCGTTTCGTGCAGGGTCTGGCCGCGAGCGCCGGGATGGTGCTGTCGATGGCCATCGTCCGCGACCGCTTCTCCGGCATCCGGGTGGGCAAGGTGCTGGCCCGGCTGATGCTGGTGGTCGGCGTCGCGCCGATCGTCGCGCCGGTGATCGGCTCGTTCATGCTGGGCCTGGGTTCCTGGCGCTGGCAGTTCGGGGTGCTGACCGCTTTCGGCGTGGTGCTGCTCGGGCTCGCCGTGTTCGCCCTGCCCGAGTCGCTGCCCGCCGGCCGGCGTCGCCGCGGTGGGGTCGGGCCGGCGCTGCGGACCTACGGCTCGCTGCTGCGCGACCGCACGTTCATGCTGCTCACGCTGGTCAGCGGCTTCTTCATGGCGGCGATCTTCACCTACGTCTCGTCGGCCACCTTCGTCTTCCAGCAGGAGTTCGGCCTGTCGGTGGGCGGGTTCGCGCTGGTCTTCACGGCGGGCGCGGCCGCCCTCACCGCGGGCACCCAGATCAACGGCGCGTTGATCGGCCGCTTCACCCCGGCGCAGATCCTGCGGGTGGCGGTGCTCGCCGCCGCCGCGGTGGCCACCGCGATGCTGGTGACCGGCGTGCTGCGGCTGGGCAGGTGGCCGCTGGTGGTCACGCTGGTGCTGACCCTGTTCACCGCCGGATTCGTGCTGCCGTCGGTGCCGACCATCGCCCTGGACGCGAACCCCGACCGGGCGGGTAGCGCCTCGGCGCTGCTGGGCTCGTTCCAGTTCGGCGTCGGCGCCGTGGTGGCCCCGCTGACCGGTCTCTTCGGTGGGGTCAGCGCGCTGTCCCTGGCCGCGGTCATGTTCGGCTCGGTGCTGGTCGCCACCGTGGTCTTCCTGGTCGTCGCGCCCACGCTGCGCCGGCTCACCGACGGGGATGACAGGACCGACGGCGCCGCGCTCCCGGCCGATCCGGTCGCGCCGCTCGCGGTGCGCGCCGAGGCGGCCGGCTGACCGGTGCCGGCCCCGCCTATCGTGGGCGGGTGAACACCGCGGAGCAGTTGTCCCACCGGCTGGCGGTCGAGCAGGCCACCCGACGGTTGCCGTCGATCTCGGCGGCCTGGGTCCGTGACGGCGAGGTCCGCTGGGCCGACGCGGTGGGCACCGTCGACGGCCGGGCGGGCGGTGCCGCGGCGACCCCGGACACCCAGTACCGCATCGGCTCGATCACCAAGACGTTCGTCGCCGTGCTGGTGCTGCGGCTGGCGGAGGAGGGTCTGCTCGACCTGGACGACCCGTTGGAGCGGCACCTGCCGGGAACGGCGCTCGGTGGGGTCACGCTGCGGGCCCTGCTCAGCCACGGCGGCGGCACCCGCTCGGAGACCGAGGGACCCTGGTGGGAGCGGACCCCGGGCGTCGACGAGCCGGAGCTGCGCCGGCAGCTGCTCGCCCGCGACCTGGCCGTCGGCCGGTTCCACTACTCCAACGTCGGCTACGGGGCGCTGGGCGCGGTGGTCGCCGCGGTGCGCGGGCGGCCCTGGTCGGCCTGCCTGCGCGACGAGCTGCTGACCCCGCTGGACATGCACCGCACGACCGACCGACCCCAGGCGCCGCACGCCACGGGACTCGCCGTGCACCCCTTCGCCGACCTGCTGCTACCCGAACCCGAACACGACGCGGGCGCGATGGCCCCGGCCGGCCAGCTGTGGTCGACCACGGGTGACCTGGCCCGCTGGGTGCACTTCCTGCAGATCGGCCACGACGACGTGCTGCCGGCGACCGCCGTGGCGGCGATGCGCCGGCCCCTGACGTGGGACGACCCGCCTGGGCAGCGCTGGACGCGGGCCTACGGACTCGGCCTCGAAGTGACCAACGCCGACGGCCGGCGGCTGTACGGGCACGGCGGCTCGATGCCCGGGTTCCTGGCCCACCTGCGGTTCCGCGACGACGGGGAC
>JBQGEH010000613.1:0-6723 GCA_052039515.1 Nakamurella sp.
CGCTCTTCTTGGCCGAGATGTCCCGGACGACGTCAGCGTCCAGACCGCGACGGGCGTTGGTGCCGGCCGTGTCGGAGTCGGCCCAGCCGAAGGCGTAGTTGCCCAGCGAGGCGATCGTCTCGTCCTGGGTGAGCTTGGCGGGGGTGACGTCGGGCGAAACGGTGAGGTCGGCGGTCATCAGATGATCCTCCATCGGTGGTCACCGGGCGTGGCGGCGGCGGGGCCCGGTACTGCGGGTGGTGCTGGCACTGCTGTCTCTGGAACTGCTGTCACTAACGAGTGCTGCTGGTCAGGGTTCCCGGGCGGGATGGCGGACGACCGCCGGCATGGGCAGCGCCGCGACGGTGCGGCCGGTCTGGGTCGGGACGAAGGTGGTGCAGAACGAGTCGCCGCGGGCGATGGTGGCCAGCCGTTGCGCATACGTTCCCAACGCCTCGGTGAAGACGTTCATTTCCGCCTCGCACAGCTGCGGGAACCGCTCGGCGACGTGCGCCACCGGGCAGTGGTGCTGGCAGAGCTGGTGCCCGCTGCCGACCTTCTCGATCGACGCGGCGTACCCGGAGTCGGTGAGCGCCCCGGCCAGCACCTGGACGCGGGCGGCGACGTCGGGGGCGGCGTCGAGCTCCGCGCGCCGGCTGGCCACGATCTGCTCGGCCCGGCGCCGGGCGAAGGCACCGACGGCCTCCGAGCCGCCGTGCTCGCCGAGGAACTCCAGCGCCTGCACGGCGAGGTCGTCGTAGGCGTGCGGCAGCCGGCCCCGGCCGGCCTCGGTGAGCACGTACACCCGGGCCGGACGGCCCCGGCCCCGCGGGTTGAACGTCTGCTGCAGGCGGGACGCGACCGCGCCCTCGGTCTCGAGCGCGTCCAGGTGACGGCGGACGCCGGCCACCGACAGGAGCATGGTCGAGGCCAGCGTCGCCGCGGTCACCGGACCCTGCGAGAGCACGAGCTGGACCACTGCGTCCCGGGTGCCCAGCGGTCCCGCCGCGGACACGCCGGTGTCGCCGGTGCGGGCAGCACCGGGCCGGGTCGTCGCGGCGATATTCACAACACCAGTGTGTCGTATTTCCGGAGTGATCTCAAAGCCGTGGGGCCACCGACGGTGTTCCGTGCGCCACGCAGGGGTGCGGGCAGCCGTCCCGCGACCGCCGTGACCGGCTGCGGGAGGGTCGGCCGACCATAGACTGCAGCCGTGAGCACCCAGGGCGCCGAGGCCGCCGCCGGCCCGGCCGCCCCGGCCGTGTCGCGGGCCGACGAGACCCGACTGGACGCCCAGGAGCTGCGGCAACTGCGGGTGCTGCGCCAGACCGGCACGACCGGCGCCCTGCTCATCGCGGTGGGTTCGGTGTCCTCCTACGGCGCGGCCAACCCGATCCCGAACCCGGTCGACGGGCTGCGCATCATCGGGCTGCTGTCGCGCATCGGCCCGGCGTCGCTGGCCGTGTCCTACACCGGCATGGGGCTGGTCGTGCTGGCCTGGTTCCTGCTCGGCCGGCTGACCACCCCGGGCCGGATCCGCCGGCTCACCCGCTCGCAGCTCACCCACACGCTGGCGATGTGGGCGGTGCCGTTCCTGGTCACCCCGCCGCTGTTCTCCCGCGACGTCTACTCCTACCTCGCCGTCGGCAAGATGATGGCGCTGGGCTTCAATCCCTACGACTCCGGGCCGCTGGACGTCCTCGGCGACGGCGACGCGTTCGCCCACCAGGTCGACGCGAAGTGGCAGCACACCGCCACCCCGTACGGACCGGCGTTCCTGCTCATCGCCCGCGGCATCGTCGGCGTCTCCGGCTCCCACGTCATCGTGGCCGTGCTGCTGCAACGCCTGGTCGAGCTGGTCGGGGTGGCGATGATCGTGTGGGCGCTGCCCCGGCTGGCCCGGCGCAGCCGGCTCGACCCGATCTCGGCACTGTGGCTCGGGGCGCTGAACCCGCTGGTGCTGTTCCACCTGGTCGCAGGCGCGCACAACGAGGCGCTGATGATCGGGATGATGATGGCCGGTCTGGTCGTCGCGCTGGACCGGTCGGTGCTGCTGGGGACCGTGCTGCTCACCGGCGCGGTCGGGATCAAGGCCACCGCCGGGCTCGCGCTGGCCTTCCTGGTCGTCGCGCTCGCGCTGCGCGCCGGCGGATCGTGGCGCGACCTGTGGCGGTGGGGCGTGCGGGTCGGCGCGGTCTTCGTGGCCACCTTCGCCGTCCTCACCGTGCTCGCCGGCGTCGGCGTCGGTTGGCTCGCCGCGCTCAACACCCCCGGCCTGATCCGGTCCTACCTGTCGGTCACCACCGCGGTCAGCGTGGTCACCGGAGCGGCGGGCACCCTGCTCGGGCTGGGCGACCAGACCGAGGGCGTGCTGGACGTGCTGCACCCGCTGGGCACGGTGGCCGGTGCGCTGCTGGCGGGGTTCGTGCTCTGGCGCTGCTGGCGGCACGGCTTCGACCCCGTGCTCGGCCTCGGCGTGGCGATCGGCCTGTTCGTCCTGCTCTCGCCGGTCGTCCAGCCCTGGTACCTGCTGTGGGCGGCGCTGCCGCTGGCCGCGTCCACCGCCGTCGCGCGCTACCGCAACGTCACCGTGGCACTCACCGTGGCACTCTCGGTGATGATCATGCCCAGCGGATCGGTCATCCGGCCGCTGGTGATCGCCCAGGCGGCGCTGGCCGCCGGCCTGGTCGCCGCGGGGGTCTGGTGGCTGCTGCGGCGCCGCCGACTGATCCCGATCAGCGAGTGGGACCGGTGGCTGATGGCGTCGGCCAAGCTCGCCCGGCTGCGCCATCCCAGCGCGGCCGGGCGCCGAATCCCCGTCCGGGCCTCCGAGGGGGACCCGCCGGCGCGACCGGCACACGGAACAGAGACGGCACCACCACGAGGACAGACATGACACCGGCGGTACAGGTGCGGGGACTGGTGCGCCGCTACGGCGCGCTGACCGCCGTGGACGGGCTCGACCTCACCGTCGAGACCGGCACGATGCTCGCGCTGCTCGGCCCGAACGGTGCCGGCAAGACCACGACCGTGGAGATCTGCGAGGGCTTCGCCCGGCCGGACGCGGGCACCGTGCGCGTCCTCGGCCTGGACCCCTGGTCCGACGCCGCCCGGCTGCGGCCCCGCATCGGGATGATGCTGCAGAGCGCCGGTGCGCACCTGTCCGCCCGGGCCGGGGAGATGCTGCGGCTGGTCGCGGCGTCCGCCGCCGACCCGCACGACCCCGACTGGCTGCTCGACGTCCTCGGTCTCACCGCCGCCGCCCGCACCCCGGTGCGGCGGCTGTCCGGTGGCCAGGCGCAGCGGCTGAACCTGGCGATGGCGCTGGTCGGGCGGCCGGAGCTGCTGTTCCTGGACGAGCCGACGGCGGGCCTGGACCCGCAGGCCCGGCACCTGGTGTGGGACCTGCTGCGGACCGCCCGCGCCGACGGCGTCACCGTGCTGCTCACCACCCACCTGCTGGACGAGGCCGAGCTGCTCGCCGACCAGGTCGTCATCGTCGACGCCGGCCGGGTGGTGGCCCAGGGCTCGGTCGCCGACCTGGTGGCCGGGGACGAGCACCTCACCTTCCGCGCCACCCGCGGCCTGGACCTGACCCGGTTGCGTACCGCGCTGCCCGACGGGTACCGGCTCGACGAACCCCGTCCGGGTCACTACCGCGTCGACGGGCCGGTGACGCCGGCCATGATGGCCACCGTGACCGCGTGGTGCGCGCAGGCCGGGATCCTCGCCACCGACCTGTCCATCGGGCGGCGCGGCCTGGAGGACGTCTACCTGGCCGCCACCGGACGGCAGGTGCGCTCGTGACCGACCTCGCCCCCGGCACCTTCACCCCCCGCCCCGGAGCCGCCCCGGTCGGGCGGATGCTCGCCGCCCAGACCGCCTTCGAACTGCGGCTGCTGCTGCGCAACGGCGAGCAACTGCTGCTCGCCCTGGTCATCCCGATCGCCGCGTTGATCGGGTTGTCGCTGGTCACGCTGGTGGAACTGCCGGAGCCGCGGGTCGCCACCGTGCTCGCCGGAGTGGTCACCCTGGCCGTGCTCAGCACCGGGTTCACCTCGCTGGCCATCTCCACCGCCTTCGACCGGCGGTACGCGGTCACCAAGCGGCTGGTCGGCGCCGGGGTGCCGCGCAAGTCGCTGCTCGCCGGCAAGGCCGCCGCGGTGGGGTGTGTCGTCGCCGGTCAGGTCGTCATCCTGGGGTTGATCGCGCTCGCCCTGGGGTGGCGGCCGACCGGATCGGCGGTGCTCGCGCTGCCCGTCATCGTCCTGGGCGCGGCCGTCTTCGCCGGGCTCGGGCTGCTGCTCGGCGGGCTGCTCAAGGCCGAGATCGTGCTGGCCCTGGCCAACCTGCTGTGGATCGTGCAGGTCGCCTTCGGTGGGATCGTCGTGCCGCTGACCACCGGGCCCGGCTGGCTCGCCGTCGTCGGGGAGGCCACTCCGGCCGGTGCGCTGTCGGCGGCGCTGCACGCCGTCCTCACCGATGGCGCGGCACCGTCGCCGGTGTCACTGCTGGTCCTGGTCGCGTGGGGGGTGGCCGGGTGGGCGGCGACCCTACAGTGGTTCCGGTGGCAGTGATCCGACTCCGCCACGACCCCGTCGCACGGAAGGCACCCCCACCCGCATGGCAGTGAGAGACGCCCCGCCGATCCCCCGCACCACCGGGCCCGGCGGCTGGCGGCCGTCGCACCGGCTGCAGCGCGGTTTCGCGCTCGCCGCCGTCGTCACCAACGGCGCGATCGCCGTGACCGGGGCGGTGGTCCGGGTGACCGGGTCCGGACTCGGCTGCCCGACCTGGCCGGAGTGCCACCCGGGGTCGCTGGTGCCGGTCATCCGCGAGGAGAACTCGACGTTCCACCAGCTCATCGAGTTCGGGAACCGGACGCTCACCGGAGTCGTGCTCATCGCCTCGCTGGGCACGTTCCTGCTGATCTGGCGCGCCCGCCCGCAACGGCGATCGCTGGTCTGGCTCGCCGCCGCGCTGCCCGCCCTGGTGCTGTTCCAGGCCGTCTGGGGCGGTATCACCGTGCTGTTCGGGCTGGCCTGGTGGACGGTCGCGCCGCACATGCTGTTCTCGCTGGGGCTGCTGTCCGTCGCCGTCTGGGTGCACCAGCGGCTCGGCGAGGGCGACGGTCCGGTCACGCCGACGGTGCCGCGGCCGCTGAACCTGCTGGCCTGGGCGACCGCCGGAGTGCTGCTGCTGCTCTGCGTGGCCGGCACGTTGGTCACCGCGGCCGGCCCGCACGCCGGCGACGCCACCACGCCGCGGCTGGACCTGTCGGTCCGCGGGCTCACCCAGGTGCACGCCGACCTGATGTTCACCTACCTCGGGCTGCTCGTCGCCTTCGGCGTCGCCCTCGTCGCGGTCAAGGCCCCTGCACTGCTGCGCCGACGACTCTGGCTGCTGGTCGGGGTCACCCTGTCCCAGGGTCTGCTCGGCATCGTCCAGTACCAGCTCGGGGTGCCCGAGGTGCTGGTCGTCCTGCACGTCACCGGCGCGGTGCTGCTCGTCACCGCGGCGATCCGGATGGTGTTCGCCACCCGCACCCGGGGCGCCCTGGTCCCCTGACGGGTGGCTCAGCGACCGGTGCCGGCCATCCGGCGCCGGTCCTCGCCCGACGGGCGGATCCGGCCGGCGGTGGCGGTGTCCCAGCCGCTGATCGGCCAACCGCCCTCGGCGCACACCTGGTCGGCGGCGGCCGCGTTCGGCACCACCACGTCACCCCAGGTGCCGTCGCCGGCGACGTAGACCATCCGGACGCCGAACGATCCCATGTTGGCCAACGCGACGCTGCCGTCACCGTGCCGGTCGGCCAGGGCGGTCAGTCGCTTCGCGGCCCGCTTCATCGCTCGGGCCACCTGTGCCTCGTGGCGCTTGAGCGCATCGTCGATGTCCTCGCCCGGAGCGGGCGGCGGGAGGGCGGGATCGAGACCCATCGGGTGCTCCTGACTGGCGTGCGGTGAACCGGGATCGTGGCCCGGTACCGGGTCAGTGCCCGATCAGTGCCAGGGCCACCCGAGCACCGGCAGCGAGATCGCCGCGTCCACGGCCCAGGCCACCGAGATCAGCGTCAGGTAGGCGTTGGACAGGTGGAACAGCACCATCGGCTTGGCCTCGGCGCCGGTGGCCACCCGCTGGTGCAGCCGGTGCGCGACGAAGAGGAACCACAGCCCGGTCGGCACCGCCACGGCCAGGTAGATCCAGCTGGAGGCCGGGATCAGCAGCAGCGAGCAGACCACCATCGCCCAGCTGTAGAGCACGATCTGCCGGACGACCTCGCCGTGCGGCCGGACGACCGGCAGCATCGGCACTCCGGCGGCGGCGTAGTCGCTCTTGTAGCGCATGGCCAGCGCCCAGGTGTGCGGCGGCGTCCAGAAGAAGATGACCCCGAAGAAGACCCACGCGGGCCAGCCGATGCCGCCGGTGATGGCCGACCAGCCGATGATCACCGGCATGCAGCCGGCCAGACCTCCCCAGACGATGTTCTGGCTGGTGCGGCGCTTGAGCCACATCGAGTAGACGAAGACGTAGAACAGGATCGCGACCAGCGCGAGCACCGCGGCCTGCCAGGTGGTGGTCGTGGCGAGGAAGCCGACGGCGGCGATGCCCAGCAGGACGCCGAAGACCAAGGCGTTGCGGGTGGGCACGAGATGCCGGGCCAGGGTGCGGCCGCGGGTACGCCGCATGATCGCGTCGATGTCGGCATCCACCACGCAGTTCAGCGCATTGGCCGACCCGGCGGCG
>JBQGEH010000614.1:0-2143 GCA_052039515.1 Nakamurella sp.
CTACCCGTGGGCCGCGCAGGGGGTGCTGGACCCACTCCCGATCGAGCGGGCGCTGGGCTCCTACATGTGGGACTACACCGGCAAGCGCTACCTCGACTTCTCCTCGCAGCTGGTCAACGTCAACATCGGCCACCAGCACCCCAAGCTCGTCGCCGCCATCCAGGAGCAGGCCGGGAAGCTGTGCACCATCGGCCCGGTGGTGGCCAACGACGTGCGCAGCGAGGCGGCCCGCCTCATCGCCGAGATCGCCCCGGGTCACCTGAACAAGGTCTACTTCACCACCGGCGGCGCCGAGAGCGTGGAGAACGCGATCCGGATGGCGCGCATCCACACCGGACGGAACAAGATCTTCGCCGCCTACCGCAGCTACCACGGCGGCACCTCGGGTGCGGTGACGCTGACCGGCGAACCGCGCCGGTGGGCGTCCGAGCCGGGCATCCCCGGCGTCGTGCACTTCTACGGGCCGTACCTGTACCGCTCGGTGTTCTACGCGACCACCCCGGAGGAGGAGTGCGAGCGGGCGCTGAAGCACCTGCGCGACACCGTGCTCATGGAGGGTCCGCACACGGTCGCGGCGATCATCATGGAGTCCGTCGTCGGGACCAACGGCATCCTCGTCCCGCCGGACGGCTACCTGGCCGGCGTGCGCGCCCTGTGCGACGAGTTCGGCATCGTCTACATCGCCGACGAGGTGATGGCCGGCTTCGGCCGGTGCGGCGAGTGGCTCGCGGTGGACCACTGGGACGTCACCCCGGACCTGGTGTGCTTCGCCAAGGGCGTGAACTCCGGATACGTCCCGCTCGGCGGCGTCATCATGAGCGACGCGATCGCGGCGACCTTCGACAACCGGGTCTATCCCGGTGGCCTCACCTACGCCGGGCACCCGCTGGCGTGCGCGTCGGCGGTCGCCTCGATCGGCATCTTCAAGGAGGAGGGCGTCGTCGAGAACGCCCGCCGCATCGGCGAGGACGTCATCGGACCGGGGCTGCGCAAGCTCGCCGAGAACCACCCGTCGATCGGTGAGGTGCGTGGGCTCGGGGTGTTCTGGGCGGTGGAGCTGGTGCGCGACCGGGCGACTCGGGAGCCGCTGGTGCCGTTCAACGCCAGCGGCGCGGACGCGGCCCCGATGATGGAGTTCGTCAAGGCCTGCAAGGCCAACGGGCTGTGGCCGTTCACCCACTTCAACCGGACCCACGTCGTGCCGCCGTGCACGGTGAGCGCCGAGGAGGTCGAGGAGGGGCTGGCCATCCTCGACGAGACCCTGACGGTGGCCGACCGGTACTACACCGGCAGCTGAGCCGGCGGTGCCGCGGTGATCGTCACCCAGGCGACGATGTCGCTGGACGGCTTCATCGCGGACGAGAACGACCGGGTGGGGCCCTGGTTCGACGGGTACGCCGGTGGACCGGTGGCGTTCACCGGCGCCGACCCGGACCGGGTGTTCCACGTGTCGGCGGCGTCCGCGGCCTACTTGGGCCCGTTGTGGGCTGCCGCCGGGGTGTCGGTCATCGGGCGGCGGCTGTACGACCTGACGGACGGCTGGGGAGGGGTGCCGCCGGTCGGGCACGCGGTGGTGGACCTGACCCACCGCCCGCCAGACCCGACGCGGCACCCCGGGGCGCCGTTCCACTTCGTGACCGGCGGTGTCGAGGCGGCGGTGGCGCGGGCGATCGAGCTCGCCGGCGGGAGAACCGTCGCGGTCAACGCGGGCAGCCTGGCCGGGCAGGCGCTGGCCGCCGGGCTGCTCGACGAGGTGCGGGTGGATCTCGCCCCGGTCGTGCTGGGGCGCGGCCGGCGGTTCTTCGGGGACTGGGCGGGCCTGCCCTGGCTGCTCGGTGATCCGGAGGTGGTCGCGGGCGATCGCGTGCTGCACCTGAGGTTCCCGATCCGGCGGTGAGCGGTCCGGGCCGGAGCCGGCCCGGGACCGGTCGGCTCAGGACGCCGGTGCGGGGACGAAGGCCCTGTCGTCGACCCGGACGATCTGACCGGCCGCGGGGATGCCCAGTTGACCGGCGACCGCCCAGGCGGCGGCGTAGAGCTTCCCCTGGTGGATGAGCAGCCCCGCCGGCATGGTGACCTGCGCGTAGGTGCGGGTTCCGTCCGGGGCGATCTTGACGATCTGACCGACGGTGGCCGGGTCGAA
>JBQGEH010000615.1:0-2146 GCA_052039515.1 Nakamurella sp.
CCTGGCGGTGCTCGACCCAGTACTGCCGCCCGGTGGGCATCGAGAGGACTGCCGCCTGCGTGACCGTGCCGCGGACGGACATGGGGGCCAGCGTGGCGCGTCCGCCGGCGGACAGGTCCACCAACCGGCCGTCCAGCCAACCGATCCGCGCTTTCTGCGACGCACTGAAGTGTCCGACGTAATTCGAGCCACCCATCGCGTCGTAGTCGTCGCCGTATTCGCGGAAGGTGCAGGTCCCGGACAGGCCGCCTCCGCTGCACAGGTTCGAGTTGCTGTGCCAGAGGCCTAGGTTGTGGCCGATCTCGTGGGTGATGACCCGCCGGTCGAGGTAGCCGTTGAGCCAGGTTCCGGTCGCCCCTACGTAGGCCCAGCCTGCGTACCCGGACGCGTCACCACCACAGTTGGGGAAGTAGAGGACGACGTTGCCATAGCCGGCGACGTTGTAGCCACGGGCGGTGGCCGCCGCCTTCGCCTGCGCCATCAGCGCGTGGTGGTCGGCGTAGCACCCGGTGGTGGGGCCGGCGATCGTCAGCCACGGGGTGACGTCCCCGGACTGCGTCATCCGGCCGTATGACACCTCCTGAAACCAGGTCGCCGAGTCGCCGAACATCTGGGCGTATGCCGAAGCCGGAGTGACCGAGTCGGGTTGCGTCCAGGTCGCCAGCATGACGAGGGTGCGGGTGTCGCCAGCGGTCGGGATGGCGGCGGGGCTGCCGGTGGACACCACCGCGGTGGCGGTGAACTCCTGACCCGCGACGGTGCCGGTGGCCCGGACGGGGCCGTTCGCCGGGCCCTGCGCTCCTTCCAGGAAGTAGCTCTGGGTGCCCACCTGGAGGACCTGCTGGTACACCTCGTCCTCATGACCCCCGGCCGTGCCGGGCACGGGGGCGACCGCCCGCGTGCGGACCACTCCGTCGACGGTGACGTCACCAGCGGCTGCGGCGGTCCCTGGTTGCAGCACCAGGGACGCCATCATCGTCGCGACGACGAGAAGACATGCACGGACAGACGGTCTCACCGAGATCCCCACCCCGAGGCCGGACCTCGGGTGGCCCGGTCGACGGACGCCCCCAGCGCCCCGCGCAACACGTTAGGTCACACCCGTGCTCGGCTGAGGTCACGTTTCCGTCACACTCGACGGCCAGTACGGCCGGCGGCCAACTCCTCGGAGTGGATTAATCGGCGGAACTGATGTCGTTACGACGCTCGGTCACCGACCGAGCCGCCGCCCGTCGCGGGCGTTATCGTCGCAGGGTCCGGTGCGTCGACGTGGGGAGCGGGTCATGGGCTGGCGGGACGCGTTGAAAGCTTTCACCTCCGGGGGCGGTGCGGTGGGGGAGCCGCAGGACATCTCGACCATGACGTCCGACGAGCCGGAGCAGGACTGGTTCGTCCCGCGCACCGACGGCACCTACGTCGGGGGCGCCGCGGACGGACGCTTCCGCTACCTGCGGTTCGGCATCAACGGTCGGGTGTACCTGGCGGCCGGGCCCGACTCCGCCGTCGACGCCCGCACCCTGCTCGGCCCGGACAATGCCGACCCGATCGTCGGGCCGTACACCCCCGCCGGCCGGTTCACCGTGCAGCAACGCTTCGAGCGGCCCGTCGTGTTCACCGTGCTCGCGATCGGCGACCCGGAGTGCCGCACCTTCACCGCCCGGGTGACCTCCACCGGTCCCGCCGAGAGCGGCGAATACGGCTACGCGTTCGAGCCAGATCCCGGCTGAGGCAGCAGTTCCGGGCTGCCGCCGGGCTGCAGGACGCCGTTCGCGGTCAGCACGTACGGCGACGCCGCCGTCCGGCTGTCGGCCGGGTCGTCGGAACTGATCACGACGACCACACGGTCGGACCCGGCCAACCCCGCGAGCTCGTCCGGCCCCAACGTCAGGTCACGGTCCACCGTGCGTCGGTCGACCGTCACCGTGATCCCGTCCGCGGTGGTCGCGGTACCGATCAGCGTCAGCGTCCACGCGCCCACCGGCACCGGGTGCAGACCCTCCGGTGTCACCAACCCGCCGAGCCCGGTGCCGTCCAGCACCACGACGCCGCCGACGCTGAGGTCGTCCAGGCGCAGTCCGCCGTCCGGTCCCGACCAGGTCACCCCGAGCGTCACGTCGCGGCCGGCCCACGCCGACAGGTCCCAGGT
>JBQGEH010000616.1:0-1728 GCA_052039515.1 Nakamurella sp.
GTGTAGGAAACCACGATGACTTGGTGCCAGTTCTTTTCCTCCGCCCGGGCGGCGATCTCCTCGGCCTCGCCCTTGGTGGAGTACGGATCGGGGAGGAAGCAGCTGACCGTCACCGAGTAGTCGCCGTCGCAGATCTGTTGCATGCGAACGTCGTCCGGCCCGACGGAATTGGACAGCACTACTTCCGGTGCGAGGCCGCTCTCGGCCAGGTCGATGCCGTAGTGGAAGCGAGCGTAGGGCTCCCCGCCGAGCACGACGACGGCGTCGGCGGGCTCGAGGGGATCGACTTGCGGGTGGACGTACACGGGCCATCCCGCCGCGATCACCACCGCGAGCAGAGCCGTGAACGCCACCACGAGGCGGCGAAAGGTCATGGTCGATCAGCCGCCGGTCCGCCGAAGCACGGCCATCACCGTGCGCAGGAGAATCTTGACGTCGAGCCAGAGGGACCAGTTCTCGATGTAGTAGTTGTCGTACAGCGCACGGTCCTGCAGCGAGGTGTCGCCGCGGAGTCCGTGCACAGCCGCCCAGCCGGTGAGTCCGCCCGGAACACGATGGCGCGCACTGTATCCGGGGATCTCGCTGGCGAACTTGTCCACGAAGTGCGGCCGCTCGGGCCGCGGGCCCACCAGGTCCATGTCGCCCTTGACCACATTCCACAGCTGCGGGAGCTCGTCGAGCGAGGTGGCGCGGAGGAACCGGCCGAGGCGTCCGATGCGCGCGTCCTGCGAGATGTTCCAGGTGGTGTCGGCTTCCTCGCGCGACGCCGGCTTCATCGAGCGGAACTTCAGGCACTCGAACACCCGACCGTCCGCGGTGACGCGGATCTGACGGAAGAGCACCGGCGCCGAAGGATCGGACAGTCGCACGGCCAGCGCCACCAGCGCGAGGACGGGCGCGAGCGTCACCATGGCGAGGCCGGCCAGCACGCTGCTCACCACCCGCTTGACACCCCACGCGAGGGACCGGTGGACGTCGCGACGGATGCGGACCAACGGGATGGCGTGGAGTCGGTCCATGTCGCCGGAGACCGACACGAACTCGAACAGTCGGGGAACGACGAAGATCTCGCAGTCCATGCGGTCGCACTCGCGCAGCAGGGTGAGCAGTGCGGACTCGCGCATGGCCGAGAAGGCGATGACGACGGTGTCGATCTGCCGCACGGCGATGTAGGCCCGCAGTTGGTTGGCCAGCGGCTCCACCGGGATGTGGCTGGCCACGATCGCCGGCATCGGCGAATCGTCCAGCAGCGCATGGGGAGCGAGTCCGTGCTCGGGGTAGGCCTGCATGCTCTCGACCAGTCGTCCCGCGACCTGGCCGCTGCCGATCACCACGGTGCGTCGCTGGAACCGGGTGGACCGGCGGAGGCGACGGGTGACCACGTAGGACAGCTGACGGCCCACGATCATGGCCACCAGCACGGCGCCGGCGACCGCGGTGGCGCCGCCGACGGACGTTCCGGGCGCGGTGATCACCACGGCGATCAGGGTGGCCACGGCGACGGTGGTGGCCATGCGCGGCAGATCGTCGAGAACGGACAGGGTCAGGCGCTGCCGGCGCTGGTGGGGGACCACCACGGCGAGCACCACCAGGACGGCGAGAAGGAGGCGGTTGCCGGCGAACGGCACCGCAGCGAGGGCGACGACCAGGGCCGCCGTCTCGAGCAGCACGCCGAGCACACCGTTCAGATGCAGCGCCAGCCACCGGGACCCGCGGCTCCGCGGTGCG
>JBQGEH010000617.1:0-4500 GCA_052039515.1 Nakamurella sp.
CGCCGACGATGGCGCCCGGGTTGCAGATCGTCAGCGCGGTACTGGCTGTGCTCACCGTCATCGCGCTGCTGGCGTTCTCGGTGATGCTGGTCCGCTCCACCAAGCAGGCGGGCCGCGGCCGATGAGCGACCCCGCCAAGGCCGTCCGGGTCGCGCTGCTCGGGTGCGGTGTCGTCGGCTCCCAGGTCGTGCGGCTGCTGACCGAGCACGCCGCCGAGCTCACCGCCCGGGTCGGGGCGCCGCTGGAGCTGGCCGGGATCGCCGTGCGCAGCCCGGAGAAGCACACCGACCTGCCCGCCGGTCTGGTCACCACCGACGCCGCGGCGCTGGTCGCCCGGCCCGACGTGGACGTCGTCGTCGAGGTGATGGGCGGCCTGGACCCGGCCCGCGAGCTGCTGCTCCCCGCGCTGCGCCGCGGCGCCGGCGTGGTCACCGCCAACAAGGCGCTGCTCGCCGCCGACGGCCCGTCGCTGTACGAGGCGGCCGACGGCGGGGGTGCGGGGCTCTACTTCGAGGCCGCGGTGGCCGGGGCCATCCCGCTGATCCGGCCGATCCGCGAATCGCTGGCCGGCGACCGCATCTCGCGGGTGATGGGCATCGTCAACGGCACCACCAACTTCATCCTGTCCGCCATGGACAGCACCGGCTCCACCTATGAATCGGCGCGGGCCGAGGCGACCCGGCTGGGCTACGCCGAGGCCGACCCGACCGCCGACGTGGAGGGCTACGACGCCGCCGCCAAGGCCGCCATCATCGCGTCGCTGGCCTTCCACACCCGGATCGGCGCGGACGCGGTGTACCGCGAGGGGATCTCCGCGGTGTCCGCCGCCGAGATCGCCGCCGCCCGCGAGATCGGTTGCACGGTCAAGCTGCTGGCCATCTGCGAGCGCATCACCACCGCCGCCGGTGAGGCCGTCTCGGCGCGCGTGCACCCGGTGATGCTGCCCCGCACGCACCCGTTGGCCGGCGTCGACGGCGCCTACAACGCGGTCTACGTCGAGGCGGAGGCGGCCGGGCAGTTGATGTTCTACGGCCCCGGTGCCGGCGGCGCCCCGACCGCGTCGGCCGTGCTGGGCGACCTCGTCACGGTGGCCCGCAACACCGTCGTCGGTGGCCGCGGGCCGCGCGAGTCGGCCTACGCCGACCTGCCGGTGCAGCCGCTGGGCGAGGTGACCAGCCAGTACCACCTGTCCCTGGACGTCCAGGACCGGGCGGGCGTGCTCGCCCAGGTCGCGCAGTGCTTCGCCGACCTCGGGATCTCCATCTCCACCGTCCGGCAGGCCGGCACCGGCAACGACGCCACGCTGGTCATCGTCACCCACTCCGGCCCGGAGGCGGCGCTGGACGAGACCGTCCGGCGGCTCAGCGGGATGGACGCCGTCCGCAAGGTCAACTCGGTGATGCGCGTCGTCTCCGAGTGAGACAGCCCCGCTCTCGCCCCGCAGTGCCCAGCCAGAAAGAGGACGACCCCCGATGACTGCCCCCACCGCACCGACGCTCGGCACCCACTCGCGCTGGCCGGGGCTGATCCGGGCCTACGCGGACCGGGTCGCCGTGCCCCCGGGGGCGGAGATCATCACCCTGTTCGAGGGTGGCACCCCGCTGCTCCCGGCGCCGGCGCTGTCCCGGCGCACCGGGTGCGAGGTGTTCCTCAAGATCGAGGGCGCGAACCCGACCGGGTCGTTCAAGGACCGCGGGATGACCGTCGCGGTGACCCACGCCGCCGCGCAGGGCGCCAAAGCGGTCATCTGCGCGTCCACCGGCAACACCTCGGCGGCCGCCTCGGCCTACGCCGCCCGCGCCGGGCTGACCAGCGCGGTGCTCATCCCCACCGGCAAGATCGCCGCCGGCAAGCTCGCCCAGGCCGTGGCGTACGGGGCGAAGATCCTGCAGATCCAGGGCAACTTCGACGACTGCCTGGAGCTCGCCCGCAAGGTCGTCGTCGACTACCCGGAGATCGGGCTGGTCAACTCGGTCAACCCGGCCCGCATCGAGGGCCAGAAGACGGCCAGCTTCGAGGTCTGCGACGTCCTCGGCAAGGCGCCGGACGTGCACATCCTGCCGGTCGGCAACGCGGGCAACATCACCGCCTACTGGAAGGGCTACGTCGAGTACCACGCCGACGGGCTGATCGACGCGCTGCCGCGGATGTTCGGCTTCCAGGCGGCGGGGGCGGCGCCGCTGGTCAGCGGGGCGCCGGTGAAGAACCCGGACACCATCGCCACCGCCATCCGGATCGGCGCGCCCGCGTCGTGGGACGGCGCGATCGGCGCCCGTGACCGGTCGAACGGGCTCATCGACGCGGTCACCGACGAGCAGATCCTCGAGGCGTACCGGCTGGTGTCCAGCACCGAGGGGGTGTTCGTCGAGCCCGGATCGGCGGCCTCGATCGCCGGGCTGCTGATGACCGCGGCCGACGGCCGGCTGCCCCAGGGCTCCACCGTGGTGTGCACGGTGACCGGACACGGTCTCAAGGACCCCGACATCGCCCTGTCCACCATGGAGATGCCGACGGTCATCCCGGTCGACTCCGAGGCCGTCGCCACCGCGCTGGAACTGGCGTGACGGTGGCCGGCGTGACCGGTGCGGGCGCGGCCGCGGACACCCGTGCGGTCACCGTCCGGGTGCCGGCCACCTCGGCCAACATCGGTCCCGGCTACGACAGCTTCGGCATCGCCATGGCCCGCTACGACGACGTGCACGCCCGGCTCACCGACGGCCCGGTCCGCGTCACCGTCACCGGCGTGGCCGCCGACGAGGTGCCCCGCGACGACACGCACCTCGTCGTCCGGGCCGCCCACCGGGTCTTCGCCGAACTCGGCGAACCGGCCCACGCCCTCGAGCTGACCTGCGAGAACCGCATCCCGCACGGGGGCGGGCAGGGCTCCTCGGCGGCGGCGACCGTGGCCGGGATGCTGCTCGCCCGGGAGCTGGTGCCGGCCGGATCGCAGCTCGACCGCGAGGACATCCTGCGGCTGGCCACCGAGATGGAGGGCCACCCGGACAACGTCGCGCCGACCGTGTTCGGCGGGCTCACCGTGTCCTGGATGCGCGACGACGGCAGCGTCGGGTGCATCCGCCACGAGGTGCACCCGCAGATCCGGCTGGTGGTGTTCACCGCGCCGTCGCACTCGTCGACGAAGACGACCCGGGCGATGCTGCCCGCGCTCATCCCGCACGCCGACGCGGCGGCGAACTCCGCGGCCACCGCGGTGCTGCTGCACGCGATGACCGACGACCCGGCCTACCTGATGGACTGCACCGTCGACCGGCTGCACCAGTCCTACCGGGCGCCGGCCATGCCGGAGTCCGCGCAGCTGGTCGCCGAGCTGCGGTCGGCCGGGATCCCGGCCGTCATCTCCGGTGCCGGAGCGTCCGTGCTGGCCATCCTGGACCGGCCGCTGGACGTGCTCGCCTGGCAGCCGGTCGGGTTCGTCGCCGACGAGATCGCCGTCGACCAGATCGGCGCGCAGGTCACGGTCACCGATCCGCGCGACGGCTGAGCGCCGGCCCGCCGGAATACCGGCGGCGGTGCCGGTGTTGACCGTCACGGACGGGGGGAGAGCGGGCCACGAGGTCCGCGCCGACCGCCGCGATCTGCGGCGACGGTCACCCCGGACACACCGAGGCCGGTGTTGTCACTGTGCACGCGACGCCGTTACAGTGGAACCCGATCGTCGGCCAGAGGTGGGTGACCTCCGGTCGGACAGCCGGTCGGGGTATCGGTCGGACAGCCCGGCGATCGTCTTTCCACCCTCCGCTCCCGCCTCCGGGTCGAGCGGGCTCAGCACACGCATTCCTCTGGTCCATCTTCGAACCCTTTTCGCGTCAGTCGCGCGGCCGTACCGCACTCCCGTACGCCCCGCGGCGGAACTCCCGCCACCGCACCCGACCGGTACGGGGCCAGGCCTCCCGGACGCGACGCACTCTCCTCCCACGCCAGGTCAGGGCGTGGACTGGCAGCCGCAGACAGTGATCACCGCGGCGCACAATCCACCGGCATCCCGTGCCGGTGAACAGGAAGGATCTTCGTGAGCGAGACCACGGAGCTGCTCGAAGCCCCGCGCACCGCATCGGCGGGACGCGGCAAGGGCCTGTCGAGCATGGTGCTGCCCGACCTCAAGGCCATGGCCAGCCAGCTCGGCATCAAGGGCACCTCGGCGATGCGCAAGGGCGATCTGATCGCCGCCATCTCCGCCCGTCAGGGAGGCGGCCCCCCCCCCCCCCACACCCCCCCCCCCGCGCCCACCCCCCCGGCCCCCGCGCCGGAGGCGCAGCGCCCGCTGCGCGCCCGGCGGAGCGCCACCCGCCCCGCCGGCAGCCCGGACGGCGGCGACGCCACCACCGCGGCGGTGACCGCGCCGGCCGACGGCGAGCGCGCCACCGCGCCGTCCCGGGAGACCGGTGAGAGCGCGCCGGCCGTCAACGGCGCCACTCCCGCCGCCAGCGCCCCCGAGCTGCCACGCACCGACCAGGACGACCGGGCCGATCAGCATTCGCG
>JBQGEH010000618.1:0-1982 GCA_052039515.1 Nakamurella sp.
GTCCCCGTCGCGCAGGCGTGCGGTGTGCGCGACGCGCAGATCGCGGCCCTGGAGAAGGGGGAGTCCATTGAGGACCCGGACGGCCCGTTCGACGGGACCGAGCGCGCGGTCCTCTCCTTCGTCGCGGACATGGTGCGCGACGGTGAGGTCTCCGACGCCGACTACGCGACCCTGTCCGGCCTCCTGGACGAGCAGCAGATCGTGGAGACCGCCCTCGTCGCCGCGCACTACCTCGGCCTGGCCCGCCTGATGACGGCGTTGCGCATCGACCCCGATCCGCCGATGGGCCCCGACGCCCTGAAGGTCTCCACCTGACACCGCCCCCGCGTCGTGGACCCTTAACGCGCCGGAGCGCGCCCCGCCCGCGCGTTGTGGACCCTTAACGCGCCTGGGCGTGTCCCGGCCCGGTGTTTTGGACCCTTAACGCGCCGGAGCGCGCCCCGGCTCGGTGTTGTGGACCCTTAACGCGCCTGAGCGTGCCTTGGGCTCAGGTGGTGGTCGCAACACCGTGGGTTGGCGGGTCGGACTGTAGTAGTCGGTCCAGTGCTTCGGCTGGGGTTTGCCAGTTGAGGGTCTGGCGGGGGCGGCCGTTGAGTTCGACCGCGACGCGGGCGAGGTCGGTGCTGGTGTGGCGGGCCAGGTCGGTGCCTTTGGGGAAGTACTGGCGCAGCAGCCCGTTGGTGTTCTCGTTGCTCCCGCGCTGCCAGGGGCTGTGCGGGTCGCAGAAGAACACCTGCAGCCCGGTGGCGGCGTTGATCTCGCGGTGGCGGGCCATCTCCACGCCCTGGTCCCAGGTCAACGACCGGCGCAGGTGGGCCGGCAGGCCGGCGACAGCGTCGATCATGGCGTCGCGGACCTGGTCGGCGCGGCGGTGCTCGGCATCGGCTCCGCCGGCGGGCAGATGCAGCAGCAGCACGTAGCGGGTGGCGCGTTCGACCAGGGTCCCGATCGCCGACCGGCCGTTCTTGCCGATGATCAGGTCGCCTTCCCAGTGTCCGGGGACGGCCCGGTCGGTGACCTCGGCCGGCCGCTGGCTGATCATCACCATGTCCCGGATCCGCGACCCGGACCCAGTGCTGGTTTCGGGGCGGTGAGGGCGGCGCAGGGCGCGCCCGGTGCGCAGGCAGCGGGTCAGTTCCCGGCGCAGCTCACCGCGGCCCTGCACATACAACGACCGGTAGATCGTCTCGTGCGACACCCACATCTCCGGCCGGTCGGGGAACTCCACCCGAGCCCGCCGAGCGATCTGCTGCGGGCTCCAGCGCTGCTCGAGCCCATCCTGCACCCACCTGCGCAGCTGCGGACAACGAGCCAGCCGGCCCGGTTTCGGGCGCCGGGCCCGCGCATCCGCGCACGCCTGGGCGTGCCAGCCTTGATAGCGCAGCTTCTCTCGGGCCGGTCGGCGCAACGCTCGCCCCGGCACCGGCCCTCTGGGGCGTGGGAGTCCGTCCGGGCGTGGTCGACGACGAGCCCGCCTGCGGGTGGCGTTGCGGGCCAGTTCGCGTCCGATCGTGGACCGGTGCCGCCCGATCCGGCGCCCGATCTCGGCATTGGACTCTCCCAGCGCCACTCCGATCGCGATCTGCTCGCGCTCGGCCACGGTCAAGTACCGGCCGCTGGGTTCGTTCCTGGCTGGTGCCACTCCGCCAGCCTGGGTGAACCACTCCCGACCCGACGTCGCTGACACGCCGGCCGCCTCGGCCGCAGCGCACACCCCTGCCCCGCGACGGATCTGAACCCAGAACTGCCGCTGCCGCTCCCGCGGCCACCGACGAGCCTTCACCACAACACCTCCAGATCAACGGTGTTGCGACCGCTCCTTGAAACCGCCGCGGGATCCGGCGCGTTCGGGCTCCCTGGTGCGCTCGGGTGGGCGAGTCGGTCAGGTGAGGCCGAGGCGGGCGAGGGCCTGGGCCACCGTCTCCACCGGGTCGACGCCGGACGGGAGCGCGGGGCGGTCGATCATCAGGACCGGTGTCCCG
>JBQGEH010000619.1:0-4707 GCA_052039515.1 Nakamurella sp.
ACGACGATGGCGCAGGACCTGCGGCGGCACACCCGGGACCTCACCGACCGCACCGGCTGATCACCTCGTCACGGCCGGCCGGTCGCCCGGTCCAACGCCCGCAGCGCGGCGCGCCCGGCCAGTTCCCGGGCGTCGGTGCCCGGCAGCGACGGCAGAGACGTCCAGTGCGTCACCTCCTCGTCGGTGCCCGACCCGGCGATCCCTCGCACCACCCCGTCGGAGTCGACGAAGCAGTCGGTGACCTGCCCGCCCGCGCCGTCCAGGTGCAGCCGGCTGAACACCATCGGCCGGACCATCCAGAAGAATCGGCCGGCGACGAGGGGCCGGCGGGACCGGTGCCGCCCGATCATCGCCGCGGCCACCGGCTGCCCGTCCGCCGGCTGTATCGCCCGGGCATCGTGCCACTCACCCTGGAACCCGGTCACCTGTCGCTCCCGTCCGCCGGTCGTACCTGACCACGAGCATCTCCGGCGCGAGTGGCCGCCGCATCGGGGGAAGCCCTGGCCGGACCCGGATCTCAGCGAGTCGCCGGCAGCTCCACCACGAAGCACGCCCCGCCCCCCGGACGGTCCTCGACCCACACCCGGCCCCCGTGCGCCCCGACGTGCTGGGCGACCAGGGCCAGCCCCAGTCCGGTGCCGCCGTCCCGCTGGCCGGCGCCGCCGCCGCGGGAGAACCGCTCGAAGTTCTGCTCCTTGGCCGCGTCCGGCACACCGGAGCCGCCGTCGGCGACGGTCAGCCGAACGCGACCCGCATCGCCCCGCACCTCGACCCCGCGCACACCACCCCCGTGCAGGGCGGCGTTGTCCAGCAGGTTGCCCACCACCCGCTGCAGCCGGCGGCGGTCGCCGCGGACCAGCGTCGGCCCGCTGACCTCCGGCGGCGGCAGCCCGGCGGCCGCGGTGACGGTGCCGACGAGGACGGCCAGGTCGACGTCCTCGAAGCTCGTCGCGTCCAGGGTCTGGTCGGCGGTGGAGATCTCCAGCAGGTCCAGCACCACCTGCTGGAAGCGCTGCACCTCCGCGTCCAGCAGGTCCACCGCCTGCGCGGCGGTGCCCGGCAGCCGGTCGCGCCGGCGGCGCAGCAGCGCGACGGCGTTGGCCATCGTGGTCAGCGGCGACCGCAGCTCGTGGCTGACGTCGGCGGCGAAGCGGCTGTCGCGGGCCACCCGCTGCTCCAGCGCCGCGGCGGTGGCGTTGAACGTCCGTCCGAGTTCGGCGAGGTCCGGATCGGTCTGCTCGGGCAGCCGCGCGTGCAGGTCACCGGCCGCGACCCGGCCGGCCGCCACGGTCAGCCGGGTGAGCGGCCGCAGTGCGCGGCGGCTCGCCCAGCGGCCCGCGGCCGCCCCGACCAGGCCGGCGGCGAGCACCCCGCAGCTCAGCACGAGGGTGAGGAAGCGGGTGATGCGGGTGTACTCCGACAGTGGGAACAGCTGCAGGAACACCGTTCGGCCGGAGGTCACCGGGGCGGCCACCAGCAGGGCGGGCACTCCGCCGACGGTGACCCGGCGGTCCACGGTCGCGCCGTCGAGCGCGTCGGTGACGACGTCGTCGGGGAGCTCCGCCGGGTCCACGGTCCGTCCGCCCAGCGCCCACGCTCCCGGCGCCCCGACCAGCACCGACGACCCGGGGTCGGCGGCGAAGCCGTCCAGCAGCTCGTCGACGTTCTCCGAGCCGTTGCCCTGCACCGCGCGCAGCAACTGGACGTTGACCGCGGCCTGCGACCGGACGCTCTCCAGCCGCTGATCGAGCATGTACTGCGAGGCGAGCCGGACGGTGACCGCGCCGAGCACGCCGGTGACCAGCAGGCAGGTCAGCCCGAACGCCAGCGTCACCCGCCAGCGCAGCGACAGCCGGATCACGGGACGGCGGCGCGGTAGCCGACGCCGCGGACGGTGACGAGCAGCTGCGGGGCGTCCGGGTCGGCCTCGACCTTGCGCCGCAGCCGCCGCATGTGGACGTCCAGCAGCCGGGTGTCGCCGAAGTAGTCGTAGCCCCACACCCGCTGCAGGAGCTCCTCCCGGGTGACCGGGCGCCCCTGTCCGGCCAGGAGTTCGGCGAGCAGCCGGAACTCGGTGCGGGTGACGTGCACGATGTCGCCGGACCGCCGGACGACGCCGTTGTCCAGGTCGATCTCCAGGTCGCCGATCCGCCGCGGGCCGGTCTCGGTGCGCTCCGTCCCGGGCCGGCGGCGGCGCAGCAGGGCCCGGATCCGGGCCGCCAGTTCGTCGGCCACCAGCGGTTTGGTGACGAAGTCGTCGGCGCCGGCCTCCAACCCGGCGATGACGTCGGCGGTGTCGGTCCGCGCGCTGACCACGATGATCGGCAGGTCGCCGCGGGAGCGCAGCACCGCGCACACCTCGAGTCCGTCGATGCCGGGCAGCATCAGGTCCAGCAGGACGACGTCCACCGTGGTGCCGGTCAGCCGGTCCAGCGCGTCCTCACCGGACGCCGCCTCGAGCACGTCGAAGCCGAGGTCGTCCAGGGCCAGACCGAGCGAGCGGCGGATGCCGGAATCGTCCTCGACGAGGAGCAGCCTGGTCCGCATCGACCTCACGATGCCAGTTCGGCCGGTCCCCGATCGAGCTGGTCGTCGACCTCGGCGGCGCTGCGGTAGATACCGTCGGGCAGCCGCAGCAGGGCCTCGTACACCGTCCCGTCGGCCCGGGCGGCGACCGCGCCGGTGAGCAGGTCGACCTTGGTGGCCGGTCCGAACGCGAACACCGACGCCAGCACCTGGTCCAGCGACGTGCCGCGGCTCATCGCGCACCCGCCCGGGTCCGGCCACACGCGGTCAGCAGCCGCTGGTGGGCGAGCCGGTGCAGGAACTCGTCCAGGGCCTCCGGCGGCACCTCCGACCCCAGGTCGCGCCGCGCGGCCGAGACGACCGCGGACACCGTCGCCGGGGACGCCACCCCGCCGAACTCGCGCACCAGGTCGGCGCGCACCCGGGTGATGCGTTCCTCCGGCACGGGGTGCGCGGGGCGGACGGGACGCGGCCGGTGGGTGAGGGTTGCCATGACTCCATCGTGCGGGCGGACGGCCGGGGAGAACCTGACGTTCGCCTGACGATCGCCGCCCGCGGCTCAGCCCGCGCCGAGGCCGAGCTCCCCGGCGTAGAGCTTCAGTCGGATCTCCCGCGCCTGGGTCATGTGGTGCGTGGCGATGGCGGCGGCGTCGTCGGCCCGGTGCTCGGCGATGGCGGTCAGCAGTTCGTGGTGCTCGGCCAGGATGGTCTCCCAGCGGCCGGGGAAGCGCAGCGTCGTCTCCGGGTAGCTGTGCAGCTGGGCGATGAGCCGGTCGATGATGTCGACCAGGGTGCCGTTGTGGCTGGCGCTCCACAGTGCCTCGTGGAACATGCGGTTCAGCTTCACCCCGGTCGGGTCGCCCGCCGGCAGGGCGGCCATCTGCTCGTGGATGGCCCGCAACCGGTTGAGGTCCAGGCTGGTGGCCCGCTCGGCCGCGGCCCGGGCCGCCTGGCCCTCGAGCAGGATCCGCAGCTCGTAGATCTCCAGGATCTGCTCGGGGCTGCGCTGCACGACCCGGGTGCCGCGGGCGGTGCGCTCGACGATGCCCTCCTGTTCGAGCCGGCGCAGCGCCTCCCGGACGGGGGTGCGGCTGACGCCCAGGCGGGTCGCCAGGCTCGTCTCGACCAGCAACGTGTCCGGGCCCGTCTCGTCGCCGAGGACCAGCTCGCGGAGCCGGTCGTAGACCGCTGCGCTCATCCGCCACCTTCTCTCGCCACCGCAGATCGGCTGCGTCCCGCGGGGCTCCACCGTATCCATTCGTGAGCACCGGTGCGCCGAGCCGCGGACATCTACCCAGAACACTTTCGCATACAGGTATTGACACCTGCATCCCAATGTATACATTAGTGCCCAGCGATGTACGACGACGTGACGATCGACGCGGAGGCACCGATGACGGAGCACCTGACCAGCGGGGGAGCCCTCGCCGTCCCGGCGTCCTGGGTCCGCGGAGGCACCAGCAAGTGCTGGATCTTCCGGGCCGAGGACCTGGACGGCCTGGACGTGACCCGGGACGAGTTCCTGCTCCGTGCGTTCGGCAGCCCGGACGGCCGGCAGGTCGACGGCATCGGCGGTGCCACCTCGACCACCAGCAAGGCGATCGTCGTGGAGGCCGGCTCCGCGAGCGGCACGGTGGACTACGCCTTCGCGCAGGTCAGCGTGGACAGCCCCCGGGTCGAGTGGACGAGCAACTGCGGCAACTGCGCCACCGCGCTGGCCCTGCACGCCGTGCAGCGCGGCCTCGTCCCGCTCGCCGACGGCAGCACCACCTTCCGCATGCGCAACGTCGGTACCGGACTCGTCCTGCAGGCCACCGTCCCCACCCCGGACGGCCAGGCCCCCACCGACGGCGCCGAGATCGTCCGCGGCGTGCCGTTCCCCGGGGTGCCGGTCGACCTCGGGTTCACCGCCGACAGCTGGTCCACCCACGGCACGCTGTTCCCGTCCGGCCGGGCCGTCGACGAGCTCGTCGTCGACGGAACCACCAACCGCGCCACGCTCATCGACGCCGGCGCCCCGGTGGCCGTCGTCGAGGCGGCCGCGATCGGGCTCACCGGCGCCGACCCGCTCACCGACGTCGCCGCCCGGATGCCGTTCTTCACCGCGATGCGCCGGGTGGCGGCCCGCGCCATGGGCCTGCCCGACGACGACCAGTCGGTGCCCAAGGTCGGCGTTGTCGG
>JBQGEH010000620.1:0-3324 GCA_052039515.1 Nakamurella sp.
GTCGGGTGACCGACCGCAGTGACGCGCCGACGGCGAAGAGCCGAACCGCCGCGGGTGAGCTGTCCTTCGGACGCTTCTCCCACGACGTGCGGACCCGTCGGCTGATCTGGACCGAGCGCACCTACGCCATCTACGGCTTCACGCCCGGTGACGTGCTGCCGACGCTGGAGCTGATGTCGGCCCACGTGCACCCGGACGACCGGTCGCGCTGGGACGCCGCGGTGGCCGCAGCGCTGACCGCGGGAACGACGTTCTGCGAGTGGCTGCGGCTGGTCGACGCCAAGCGCCGGGTCCGCACGGTGCTGGCCGTGGGCTACGCGGCCGGCAGCGTCGGTGCGGTGACCGTGCTCAGCGGCTTCGTGGTCGACCTGACCGACAGTCTCCGACGCCACCAGGAGCGCGAGACCACCCGCGCGGTGATCGACGCGGCCGCCACCCGGGACCTGATCGAGCAGGCCAAGGGCATGATGATGGTCATCTTCGACCTGACCGAGTCCCAGGCGTTCGACCTGCTGCGGTGGCACTCGTCGCACAACAACATCAAGCTGCGCGACGTCGCGGCCACGCTCGTCGAGCGGCTCGTGGACCCGGAACTGGCCGGCACCCGCCCCCGGGAGCGGTTGACCGCGATCCTCGCCGGGATGAGCCGGACGGGCGGCGCCCGTCGCCCGCCGTTGCCCGCACCGGTGGGCACTCCCGAACCGGCCGCCGCGGCGCCGCAGACCGGCGGCACCTCACCCGCCGGGCGCCGCATCTCCGGGGCGGACCTCCCCCGCACGATGGTCCGGGCGGTGTCGGTCGCTTCGGTCAGCATCACCATCGCGGACTGGCTGGACCCCGAGCAGCCGCTGGTCTACGTCAACGACGCATTTGCCCAGCTGACCGGCTACACCTCGGACGAGATCCTCGGCCGGAACTGCCGTTTCCTGCAGGGCCCGGACTCCGACCAGCGGGCGGTCAAGGAGATGCGGATGGCGCTGGACACCGGTCGCGACATCCGTACCGTGCTGCGCAACTACCGCAAGGACGGCACCGCGTTCTGGAACGAGGTGCACCTGTCGGCGGTGCGCGACGAGGCCGGTCGCATCACCCATTTCATCGGCTACCAGAGCGATGTCAGCGAACGGGTGGAACGCGAGGAGCAGCTGCGCAGCCTGGCCTACCGGGACGCCTCGACCGACCTGCCGAACGCGGTCGCCGGGATGGCCGATCTCGAGTCGGCCGTGCAGACCAGCCGCGGGCGGGCCTTCGATCTGCTCTGCGTCGTCACCGGCGACGTCGACGCGGCCGGCGCCCGCACCGTCCAGCGGTCCTCGGTGGAGCGGTTGCGCGCGGTGCTCCCGCCCGAGTCGTGCCTGTCGGTGCGCGACGACCAGTCGTTCCTGCTGCGGCTCCCGGTCGGCGGCGACGGCACCGACGGAATCGTCGCCGCCATCCGCGCCACCATGAGCGATCCCGCGGCCGTCGGCGGCTTCCCGACCGGGGTGCGTACCGACTCCACGCTGCGCATCGGACGGGTCCGGTTCCCGCTCGACGGGTACGACGCCGCGTCGCTGGTCGACGCGGTCACCTCCGCGGCGCAGGATTGACCCACCGGCGGCCGCGGGCCGCCGGTCAGCTCCCATCCTCAGGAGGACGCGCGTGACCGAGACGACCGAACAGCCCCGCCAGAACGTCACCTTCCCCAGCGGCGGCCGGACGGCACACGGGTACCTGGCCGTACCGCAGAGCGGACGTGGACCGGGCCTGATCGTCATCCAGGAGTGGTGGGGGCTGGACGACAGCCTCGCCGACATCGTCGACCGCTTCGCCGCCGAGGGTTTCGTCGCGCTGGCCCCCGACCTGTACGGCGGGCGGGTGTCGCACGAGGCGTCCACCGCCGGTGAGCTGATGAACCAGCTGCCGGTCGAGCAGGCGGCCCGCGACCTGTCCGGCGCCGTCGACCTCCTGCTCGGGCACGAGGCGGTGACCTCGGAGAAGGTCGGCGCGGTCGGGTTCTGCATGGGCGGCGGGTTCGTGCTGATGCTGGCCGCGCAGGAGGGTGACCGGATCGGCGCCGCGGTGCCGTTCTACGGCGTCGGCCCCGGGCTGCCCGACTCCTACCGGACGTTGACCGCACCGGTCCAGGGCCACTACGGCCAGACCGACCAGATGTACCCGCTCGAGGACGCGATGAAGCTGGACGAGCAGCTCCAGCGCGAGGCCGGGGTGGAGACCGACATCCACTACTACCCCGCCGGTCACGCCTTCATGAACCCCGACAACCACATGGGCACCTACGATCCCGAGCTCGCGGCGGTCGCCTGGCAGCGCACGGTCGACTTCCTGCACGCGAAACTCGGCTGAGCGCAGGCGTCGTGGCGACGTTCGTGCTGGTGCCCGGGGCGGGCGGTGACCCCGGGTCCTGGTACCGGGTGTCCCCGCTGCTGACCGCCGCGGGCCACCGGGCCGTCGCCGTGGACCTGCCGAACCACGACGGCGTCACCCTGGCCGACCAGGTGGACGCCGTCGTGGCCGCGGCCGGGTCGGTGCCACACCCGCTCGTCCTCGTCGCCCAGTCGATGGGTGGCCAGCTGGCGCCCGCGGTGTGCGACCGGACGCCGGTCGACGCGCTGGTGTACCTCAACGCGATGATCCCCGCGCCCGGCGAGACGGCCGGCGCCTGGTGGGACGCGGTCGGCCAGGGCGACGCCGCCCGGGCGGCCGCGATCCGTGACGGCCGGGACCCGGACGCGGACTTCGACCCGGCGGCGGTCTTCTTCCACGACCTGCCCGATGACGTCGTCGCGGTCCTCACCGCCGGCGAGGACCGGATGCCGCCGGACTCGCTGTTCGTCGCACCGCAGCCGATGCGGTCGCATCCGCCGGTGCCGACCCGGGTGCTCGCCGGCCGCGACGACCGGCTGTTCCCGGCCGAGCTGCAACAGCGGGTCGCGCACGAGCGGCTCGGCGTCGACGCCGAGATCCTGCCCGGTGGGCACCTTCTCGCCCTGTCCCAGCCGACGGCGCTGGCGCAGCGGCTGCTCTCGCTGCTGGACGAGCTCTGACTCAGGTGGCGCCGTTGTCGAGGATGAGCCACCCGTCCTGCGCGCTGCGGCCGACCCGGTAACCCCACGCGATGTCGCCCGCCGGGAAGCCGCCGTCCGCGTCGTCGAGGTGGAACGTCACCGGCACGAAGACGATCTCGCTGTACCCGAGCTCGTCGGGCGACACGACGCGATCGGGCCGCTCGGCGCCGAGCCGGACATCGGTGAGGTCGGGCGGATCGGCGAGCCAGTCGTCGCCGACCTGCCGGGCGACGGCTTCCGGGCTGAGCACGGTCGC
>JBQGEH010000621.1:0-1841 GCA_052039515.1 Nakamurella sp.
CCGCCGCCGTTGCGGTTCGCGCCCACCAGGTCCCGGGCGGCCAGCGCCGCCAGCACGGCGTCGGGATCGCCGCCGAGGACGGCGGCCATCGAGGTCGGCTCCAGGTCGCAGGCGCGGGCCATCTCGCGGCCGCGGACCCCGGCCAGCGCCACGGCCCGGTCGGCGTCCAGCACCCCGGCGACGCCGGCCGCGGCCAGCTCGCCCACGGAGTGCCCGGCGACCACGGTGCCGGCCGGCAGGTCCAGCTCACCGGCGGCCAGCAGCGCGGCCGCGACGACCAGCGGCTGGGTGACCGCGGTGTCCTTGATCTCGTCGGCGGTCGCGGTGGTGCCGAGTCGCGTGAGGTCCAGACCCGCGGCGGCGCCGAAGGCGTCGAGCCGGGCGGCGAGGTGCTCGAGCTCCAGCCACGGAGCGAGCATTCCGGGTTTCTGCGACCCCTGACCGGGTGCGACGACAGCCAACATGCGATCCACTCAACCACCCGCCGGGCCCGCCCGCCGGGTGGCGGGTTACCAAGTCGTGATCAGGCTTTTGTAGGGATCCTCCAAGTTTCTGCGGCGATGACACCAAATCAGAGAGCGGGATCACCGGCCGTCGCCGTCGGCAGACCCTCCCGCTCCAGCCGACCCAGGATGAGCGCCACCCGCAGCAGGGCCACGTCGCGTGGGTTCCACGGATCGGTCCCGGTCAGCTCGGCCACCCGGTGCAGCCGGTACCGCAGCGTGTTCGGGTGCACGAATAGGCTGCGGGCCGCGGGCTCCAGCGCCGCCCCGTGGTCGAGATAGGCGTCCCGCGTCTCCAGCAGCGGGGTGGTGGCCGCGGCCAGCGGGGTCCAGACGGTGTCCCGCAGCCGCCGCGCCGCGGTGGCGTCGCCGGCCAGCACCCGCTCGACGAGCAGGTCGGTGGCGCTGAGGAAGCGGCCACCGCCGCGCCAGGCGGGTGCCACGCGCAGCCCGGCGAACGCCTCCGCCGCGGAGCGGACCGCGCCGCCGAGCCCGACGGCCGGCGGGCCGTGCACGATCGGCCCGTCGCCGAACAGCGATGCGACGTCGGCGGGGAAGGGATGCTCGGCCAGGAGCGCCGCCCGCCCGCCGGCGGTGCCGGCGAGGTCGGCGTCCTGGGCCGGCCACGCGTGCAGCACGACGACCAGCCGGCCGCCCTGCACCCCGGCGAGCGCGCTGACCCCGTGGCGGTGCGCCCAGGTCGCGACGTGTCCGGTGCCACCGCCCGATGGCGCGGCGCCGACCACGACGGCGACCGGTCCGGACGGGTCCCAGCCCAGCGCCGCGGCCCGCGAGGCCAGCGAGTCGGGGACCTCGCCGCGGACGATGCCGTCGACGAGCGCGGCCTCGGCCCGGGCGTCCCAGGCGCCGCGGGTCTCGGCGGCGGTGGCGTAGACCGCGGCGGCGGCGAAGGCGATCTCGCGGCTGTACCGCAGCAGCGAGTCGTGCAGCGCCACCACCTCCTCGGGGGTGGCGCCGAGCGGCGGGAGGTGTTCCTCGGCGACGTCGATGGCGACGCGGACGAGTTCGACCGTCCGGCGCAGCGACACCGAGCGCAGCAGGTCGCGGGGGGCGTTGCCGAAGACGGTGTCGGTGAGCCGCAGGTCGGCGCGGCGGCTGTCCACCCAGTCCACGTAACCGCCGATCCCGGCCTGGGCCACGAGGGTGACCCAGGAGCGTTCCTCGGCGGTGAGCGTGCGGAACCACGGCAGCCGGTCGTCCATCATCGCCACCGCGCGGGTCGCCATCCCGCCGGTGGCCCGGGCGACCCGGCGCAGCGTCGCCGCACTCACCCCCTCACCGCCGTGGGCCGGCGTGGGGCGACCGCGGTGGGTGTCG
>JBQGEH010000622.1:0-2345 GCA_052039515.1 Nakamurella sp.
CCGACCGGGAGACGCTGGACCTGCTGGCCGGCCTCGACCGGCGCGTCGTCCTGCTGGACCAGTCCGCCCAGCCCACCGAGGACGACCCGCCGTTCACCCCGGACGGCCGCGGCCAGGTCGCCACCGCCGACGGCACGCTGCCCACCCTGCGGTCCGACAGCGCCCGCGGCGGCGCGCTGGCCGCCGTCGACGACACCGGCGGCGCGGCGGCGGCGGTGCAGCGGCTGCTGGCCGAGACGGCGGTGATCGCGCTGGAGCGGCCCAGCACGTCCCGGCACGTGCTGGTGGCTGCGCCGCGGGACTGGTCGCCCACCGCGGCCGACGCCGTGGCGGCGGTCGACGCGCTCACCGCCACGCCGTGGACGCGGGCGCGTCCGCTGCAGGGCCTGGTCGACGCCGACCCGCCGGACATCGGCCGCACCGAACCCACCCTCACCGACGCCGAGCGGCAGGCCGAGCTGAGCACCGAGGGTCTCGAGCGGGTCGGTGACGCCGTGGCCGACGCCACCGCCGTGGCCGACGCCTTCGCCGACCCCGAGGAGATCACCGGACCGACCCGGACGGCCGCGGTCGCCCTGGCGTCGGCCGGCTGGCGCGGCCGGCAGGAGCAGTGGGACGGACAGGTGGCCGCCCTGCGGGAGCGGGTCGAGGACGTCCGCGACTCGGTGCACGTGGTGCAGGGCAGCACCCTGACCCAGGTGTCCCGCAGCGTGCGGCTCCCGGTGACCGTGCAGAACGACAGCGACCAGGAGGTGACGGTCCGGCTCGACGTCGTGCCCCGGTCCAGCCGGCTGGTCGTCACCGGCACCGTCGACCTCACCGTCGCACCGGGGGCCTCCGCGGTGGGGTACGTCCCGGTGCGCGGCGTCGGCAACGGCGACACCTCGGTGCTGGTGCGGCTGCGCAGCCCGTCCGGCGCCGTCCTGGGCGAGCCGGTGCAGACCCGGGTGCTGGTGCGCGCCGACTGGGAGTCCTGGGGCGCGGCGGCGGTCGGCGGCGCGGCCGCGCTGCTGCTGGTCGTCGGGCTGGTGCGGACCTACCGGCGGGGGCCGGTGCGGCGCGGGCACGACCCGGTGCGCGAGGCTGCGTCCTCGTGACCTCCGAGCAGACCCCGTCCGGCGCGGGCACCGAGGGCGGACCGGGCACCGGCGGCACCGGCCTGCTGCGCTCCAGCGCGGTGATGGCGGCGGGCACCGCCGTCTCGCGGGTGCTCGGGTTCGGCAAGTCGCTGGTGCTGGTGGCGGCGGTGGGCCTGACCTTCCCCTCGGCCAACACCTTCGACGTCGCCAACAAGATCCCGAACATCCTCTACATGCTGCTCGCGGGCGGCGTCCTGAACGCCGTGCTCGTCCCGCAGATCGTGCGGGCGTCCAAGGCCGCCGACGGCGGGCAGCAGTTCGTCAACCGGCTGGTGACGCTCGCGCTGGCCTCCCTGCTCGGGGTGACGGTGGCGCTGACACTGTGCGCGCCCCTGCTGGTGCGGGTGTACGCGGTGAACCAGTCCTCGGACTGGCTGGCGCTGTCGATCGCGTTCGCGTTCTGGTGCATCCCGCAGGTCTTCTTCTACGGCGTCTACACCGTCCTCGGGCAGGTGCTCAACGCCCGCGGCCGGTTCGGGGCCTACATGTGGGCGCCGGTGGTCAACAACGTGGTCGGCATCGCCGGGCTGGTGCTGTTCATCGTCGTCTTCGGCCGGGGCGACGCCGGCCAGCACCCCATCGACAGCTGGACGCCGGGCAAGATCGCGCTGCTCGGCGGCACCGCCACCCTCGGCGTCTCGGTGCAGGCGCTGGTGCTGCTGGCGCCCCTGCACCGGGCCGGGTTCCGGTACCGCCCGGTCTGGGGCGTGCGCGGCGTGGGGCTGTCGAGCGCGCGCCGGGTGGCCGGCTGGACGTTCCTCGCGGTCCTGCTGGGCCAGCTCGGCCTGCTGGTGACCACCAACGTGTCCAACACCGCCGAGGCGCTGAACCGCGGCACCGCGCTGCAGGACAGCACCCCCGCGGCCGCCGCGTACAGCTACGCCTACCTGCTGTTCATGCTGCCGCACTCGCTGGTGGCGGTCTCCCTGGTCACCGCCCTGTTCTCGCGGATGAGCCACGCCGCGGGCGAGGACGACTGGCCCACCGTCCGCGACGACCTGTCCCTCGGCCTGCGCACCGTCGGCATCTTCTCCGTCCTGGCCACCGTCGGGCTCGTGGTGCTCGCCGACCCGGTCGGCATCGCGATGACCGGCTCGCTGCCGGGCGGCGAGGCGCTCGGGTCGGTGGTGTGGGCGATGGCCCTCGGCCTCACCGGGTTCAGCGCCACCTACCTGTTCCAGCGGGTCTACTACGCCTACGAGGACG
>JBQGEH010000623.1:0-2286 GCA_052039515.1 Nakamurella sp.
GCCGGGGCCGCTCTGGCCGGGTCCACCGACCTCGGCGCCCAGCGGGCGGCGGCTGATCGCGGAACGGTCCCGACGAGCGGTGAGACCGTGGTCGGGTGGTTGACCGACGTCCACGTCGAGCCGGACAAGCCGGACAACAACGCCCGGTTCGCGGCGAGCCTGACCGCGATGGCGGCGGCCGGCGTCGACGCGCTGGTGATCTCCGGCGATCTGAGCGAGTACGGCAGCCCGGAGGAGTTCGCGCTGCTGGAGTCGCTGGTGCCGGCCGAGCTCCGGGGCCGGCTGCACGCGCTGCCGGGCACCCACGAGTCGCGCTGGGACGCCACGGCGTACGCGACCTTCCGCCGCTTCTTCGGGGCGCCGAGCTCGGTGGTCGAGCTGCCGGGCTGCTCGTTGGTGCTGCTCGACACCACCACCGTGCAACAGGAGCTGGCCTGGGTGGACCAGGCCGACCTGCGATGGCTGGACCGGGCCCTGGGCCGCGCTCGTTCGGCGCCGTTGGTCTTCTCACACTTCCCGATCGGCGACGGCACGTACTACGTCGGCAACGCCGAACGGCTGGTCGACGTGGTCGAGCGGCACCGGGTGCGCGCGGCGTTCGCGGGTCACACCCACGCCGAGCGGGTGCTGCGGTTCAACGACCTGACCCAGGTGGTCGGTCGTGCGGGGCGCAACGGCGCGGGGTGGTACCGGCTGCGGGTGGCGGCGGGACGGATGGTCGTGGAGTTCGTGCCCGTGGCCGACCCGGTGACCGGGGCCGCGGCCGGACCCGTCGTGGTGGTCGCCGAGGTGGAGCTACGGGCCCGGCCGAGCGGGTTGGAGCCGACGCGGGTGTCGGTGACGGGGTCGGGCGAGGCCGCGGAGGTGACCGTCCGGCATCGCGGGTCGGTGGACCGGGTGGAGGCGGCGCGGTACGACGCCGGGGTCTATGCGGGCAGCGCGGCCGAGACCTGGGTGCCGCTGGCCGGCTCGGCCGGGGTGTTCCGGGGCGGGTTGGACGTGTCGGCATGGCCGGCCGGGGAGCATCGCGTGGTCACCCGGAGCACACGCGGCGACCGGAGCTGGCGCGAGGTGACGGCGTTCACCCGGCCGGGCCCGGCGTTCCGGCCGCGGTGGTCGATCGAGTTCGCTGCGCCGATCCAGGGCGCTGTGGGGCGGCCCGCGGTCGGCGACGACCTGGTCGTCGTCGGGGCGGCGGACGGACGGGTGACCGCTGTCGAGGCGACCGCCCGCCGGGCGCGGACCCGGTGGACCGACCGTCCGGGCCCGGTGTGGACCGCGCCGGCCTTCGACCGGACCGGCCGGCTGACGGTGGTCGGCACGGCGGAGGGGACGGTGGTGGCCTACGACACCGTCACGGGCCGCCGTCGGTGGACGCGGTCGCTGGGCGCACCCGTGATGTCGGATCCGCTCGTCGCCGAGGTGGCCGGCGTCGAGACGGTGGTGGTGGCCGCCGACCGGACGCTGGTCGCCCTGGCCGCCGACACCGGCACCGTCCGGTGGCGCCGGGAGCTGCCGCAGCCGACCATGGGGCGGGCCACCACCGACCAGACGCTGGTGTTCCACGGCGGCGGCGACGGCCGGGCCTGGGCGCTCGACGGCCGGACCGGTGAGGCGGTCTGGTCGGTCGCGACCACCGACCGGCCGACCACCTACGGACGGCTGATCTACGGACCGTGGGACAACCAGGTCACCCTGCTCGGCGACGATCTGGTGCTGGTCAGCACGGTCGCGCAGGCGCAGGCGCTGCGTCGATCGACCGGCCAGGAGGTGTGGCGGCTGACAGGGTCGTTCGTCTACTGCCCGCCGGTGCTGGTGGGCGAGGACGTGCTGGTCGTGGACGAGCGCGGCGTGGCGCGGCGGGTGGACCAGCGGACCGGCCCCGTCCGGTGGACCGCGCAGGCGGCGCCGCGGGTGCTCAACGCGGGCCCGGTGGTGACCGGCGACCACGTGCTGATCACCGGGGTGTCCGGGCTGGTCACGCGACATCGGCTGTCCGACGGGGTGGTCAAGACGGCGATGCAGTCCACCACCGCGGCGGTGTTCTCCACCCCGGCGCTGGTCGACGACGACCGGGTGCTGGTCATCGGCGGCTACGACGGACGACTGCGCGCCTACGACCGACCCTGAGCCGGGGGGCTCTGCGGGGGCCTGTTCTGGGAAGGGGCGCGGAATCGCGTGGCGATTGCCACCCGTGGCCATCGCTCGGTTGATCAGCGCTCCGAAGCTGCACCGGACCGGGCCTCGACGAGCTCGACCGACGGATGGGTGCCCGCGACGGTCAGG
>JBQGEH010000624.1:0-2655 GCA_052039515.1 Nakamurella sp.
AGCCCGCCCCCGCCCGGTGGGCGCGGGCCCGTCGCCCCCCCCACACCCGGGGGGGGTTCTCCCACCACGGCCGCTCGCCTCCCCCCCGACGTCGGTCCCGGGGTCAGTGCCGGCGGGTACCGGCCCGCCGCCGGGAGCCCAGCAGCAGCAACCCGCCGGCCGCCAGCAGCAGCGCGGCGGCGACCGCCCAGCCGCCGATCGAGGCGCCGGTGTAGGCCAGCGGCGGCTGGTACGACGACGTCGGAGCCGCCGACCCGGTCGGCGTGGTCGTGGTCGTCGTCGTGGTCGTGGCCGGTGCCGCCGTGACGGTCAGGGTGGTCACCGACTCCGACGGCGCGTACACCTCGTCACCGGAGTACAGCACCCGGATGTCGTAGGTTCCCGGCGGCAGCGTGGTGGTCACCGTGCAGGTGCGGTCGGGCAGCGTGACCGTGCACAGGACCGTGCCGTCCGGCGCCACGAAACTGACCGTCCCGGTGGCGTCGGCCGGCAGCTGATCGCCCACGGTCAGGGTGATCGTGCCGCCGGTGACCACCGGTCCGGACGGCGTGCCCACCACCGGCACCACGGCCCGGCTGATGGTGAATGTGGTGGTGGCGGTGGACGGCAGGTAGTTGGTGTCACCGGAATAGGCCGCGTCCATGGCGATCTCACCGGCGGCGTCGGCCACCAGACCCTCGCAGCCGGTGCCGGTGGCCAGGTCCAGGACGCAGACCAGCTCGCCACCGGAGGTGAACGTCACGGTCCCGGTCGCGTCGGCCGGCAGCCCGCCGACAGCGGGCACGACCGCGCCGCCCACGGCGACGTCGGGCACCGTCACGGTCACCGCGGTGGGCGCCTTGGCCACCGTGAACGCGACCGTGGTGGTGGCCGGCTGGTTGTTCGCGTCGCCGGAGTAGGCGACGTCCCAGGCGTAGTCGCCCGGCGGCAGGGCGGCGAAGGCGGCCTCGCAGCCGGTTCCGGTGGCGACGTCGAGTGTGCAGACGACGGTCCCGTCGGCGCTGAACGTGAGCGTCCCGGTGGTGCCGGCCGGCAGCCCGGTGACCACCGCGACCGCCGGTGTGCCGTAGGTGGTGTCGGCGACGGTGACGTCGAACGCGATGCTGCGCTGAGCGACCGTGAAGGTGTCGACGGCCTGGGAGCCGAGGTGGTCGCGGTCCCCGCTGTACACGGCGGTGACCGTGTAGGTGCCGGCGCCGAGGCCCGGCAGGGCCTCACACCCGGTGCCGGCGGCCACATCCCGGACGCAGAGCACGGTGCCGTCCGCGGTGGTCAGGGTGACCGTGCCGGTGACCCCGGCCGGCAGCCCGCCGATGACCGGCACGGCGTCCGCGCCGTACACCAGGTCCGGGACGGACAGGGTCACGGCCGTGGGGGCGGGCAGCACGTCGAACGCCCCGGCGGCGCTGGACCCGAGGTGGTTGGCGTCGCCCGACCACACACCGTCGACCACGTACCGGCCGGCCGGCAGGTCCGCCGGCACCGCGCAGCCCGGCTCGCTCGCCACGTTCGTGATCGTGCAGAGCACGACCCCGCCGCTGGTGAAGGTGGCCGACCCGGTGGCACCCACCGGGAGGTTCCCCAGCGACAGCGTGGTGCCGGCCCCGAACACCGGCGCGGCGTCGGACACCACGACGGTGACCGCGCTGGGTGCCTTGTCCACGGTCAGCGTCACGGCCGGGCTGGTGGCCGGGTTGTAGGACCCGTCGCCCGCGTAGACGGCGACGACGTCGTAGCTACCGGCGGGCAGATCGGCCGGCAGGGAGCAGGCCGTGGCGACGGTGATGTCGGCGACGGTGCACAGCAGCACCGGGCCGGCGTAGAAGTCCACCGAACCGGTCGCGCCGGCCGGCAGGCCGGCGACGGTGGCCGTGGTGGCGGTGCCGTACTCGACGGCGGGCCGGCCCAGCGAGACCGTCGGGCTGACGTCGGCCCGGTTCACCGTGAAGGCGGTTCCGGCGGTCGCGGGCGCCCGGTTCGCGTCGCCGGAGTACGCGGCGGTGACGGCGTACTCGCCGACCGGCAGCACGATCTGCGGCACGCAGCTCGTCGTGGTGGTGACGTCGTCGATGACGCACAGCGTGTCCCCACCGGCCGTGAAGGTGACCGAGCCGGTGGCACCCGGCACCAGGCCGGTCCAGGACAGCGTGGGCGGCGCACCGAACGGCGTCTCGACCGGGCCGGCGGCGGCGGTGAAGTCGGGGCTCGTCACCGGGACGACCTCGACGTCGACCTGGGCGCTGGACCCGAGGTGGTCGGCGTCGCCGCTGTAGGTGGCGGTCAGGGTGTAGGACCCGACCGGGAGGTCCGCCGGGGTCGGGCAGGTACCGATCTCGGCCCCGACGTCGATCACGCACAGGCCCTCGGCGCCGGACCAGGTGACCGTGCCGGTCGCGCCGGCCGGCAGCCCGGCGAACGACAGCACCACCGGCGTGCCGTACGGCGTGGTCGTGGCCGAGGTCGCCGCGGTCACCGCGGTCGGTGCCGGCGCCACGGTGAACCCGGTCGCCGCGGTCGCCGGGGCGTAGTTCGGGTCACCGGAGTAGGTGGCCGTCACGTCGTAGGATCCGGCGTCCAGGTCGGCGGGCGCGACGCAGGCGGCCGCCACAGTGACGTCGGCGATCTCGCAGAGCACCGAGTCACCGGCGCGGAAGA
>JBQGEH010000625.1:0-2162 GCA_052039515.1 Nakamurella sp.
TTCGACGAGCTCGCGGCGGCGGCACCCGCCGACGCGGTGGTCGTCAACGACATCCCGCTGCTGGTCGCGCTGCCGGTGGCGGCCCTGTTCCACCTGGTCATCGGGGTCGGGGCGGACGCAGAGGTCAGGGTGCAGCGGCTGGTCCGGCGCGGGCTGACCGCCGACGACGCCCGCGCCCGGATCGCGGCGCAGATCGACGACACCGCCCGTCGGCCGCTCACCGACGCGTGGCTGGACAACGACGGCCGCGCCGACGACCTCGCCGCGGCCGTCGACCGGTTGTGGGACGACCGGCTGGTGCCGTTCGAGCAGGGCCTGCAGCGGTCGGTGGCGGCACCGCGGGGTGGGCCCGTCCTGGTCGACGCCGACCCGTCGTGGCCGGCCGCCGCGGCGCGGCTGCTCGCCCGGGTCGGCCGGGCGGTGGGGGACGCCGCGATCCGCCTCGACCACGTCGGGTCGACCGCCGTCCCCGGAATGCCGGCCGAGGACGTCCTGGACCTGCAACTGGTGGTGGCCGACGCCGACACCGCCGGCCGGCTGGCGCCGGCGCTGGCCGCAGCCGGGTTCGTCGCGTCGCCCGGGGCCTCCGCCGACAGCCCGCACCCGGTCGACGACGACCCCGATCGGTGGCGCACCACCCTGCACGCGAACGTCGACCCGGGCCGGGCCGCGAATCTGCACGTCCGTCCGGTCGACGGGCCCGCCTGGCGGTGGGCGCTGGCCTTCCGTGACTGGCTCACCGTGGACGCCGCCGAGCGGGACGCCTACCGGGCGGTCACGGAGGGGCTCGCCGCCGAGCACGTCGGCGACGCGGACGGCAGCGGGTACGTCGCCGCCAGGCAGGCCTGGTTCGGGGCCGCGGCGGCGCCGCTGGCCCGCTGGGTGGCGGCCACCGGCTGGACGCCCGCGCCTCCTGACCTGCCCTGACCTGCGGCGACGGTCACTGTCGGTGCCGCCGCGTAGCCTGTCGTCCGTGGCATTCGCAGCAGAGAAACCCGTCCTGGCAACCTCGGAGTTCCGCACCGTCAGCGACCTCCCGCGCACCGGTGGCCGCTTCGAGGTCGTGTCCGAGTTCCAGCCGTCCGGTGACCAGCCGGCGGCCATCGCCGAGCTCGAGAAGCGGTTGCGCGCGGGGGAGAAGGACGTGGTGCTGCTCGGCGCCACCGGCACCGGCAAGTCCGCGACGACGGCCTGGCTCATCGAGAAGGTGCAGCGGCCGACCCTGGTGATGGCGCCGAACAAGACGCTTGCCGCGCAGCTCGCCAACGAGCTGCGCGAGCTGTTCCCGCACAACGCCGTCGAGTACTTCGTCTCCTACTACGACTACTACCAACCCGAGGCGTACGTCCCGCAGACCGACACCTTCATCGAGAAGGACTCGTCGATCAACTCCGACGTGGAGCGGCTGCGGCACTCGGCGACCCGGTCGCTGCTGTCCCGCCGGGACGTCATCGTGGTGTCGTCGGTGTCGTGCATCTACGGCCTCGGCACCCCGCAGTCCTACCTGGACCGCTCGCTGCCGGTGCACACCGGGATGGAGCTCGACCGCGACAAGCTGCTCCGGGCGCTCGTCGACATCCAGTACACCCGCAACGATCTCGCGTTCACCCGGGGCTCGTTCCGGGTGCGGGGCGACACCGTCGAGATCATCCCGGCCTACGAGGAGCTCGCGCTGCGCATCGAGTTCTTCGGCGACGAGGTCGAGCGGCTGTACTACCTGCACCCGCTGACCGGCGAGGTCCAGCGCGAGGTCCAGGACATGCGGATCTTCCCGGCCACCCACTACGTGGCCGGTCCGGAGCGCATGGAGAAGGCGATCCAGGACATCGAGGACGAGCTGACCGACCGGCTCGCGGAGCTCGAGAGCCAGAACAAGCTGCTGGAGGCGCAACGGCTGCGCATGCGCACCACCTATGACCTGGAGATGATGCGCCAGGTCGGGTTCACCTCCGGCATCGAGAACTACTCGCGGCACATCGACGGCCGCGGACCAGGGACGGCGCCGGCCACCCTCATCGACTATTTCCCGGACGACTTCCTGCTGGTCATCGACGAGTCGCACCAGACGGTGCCGCAGATCGGCGGCATGTACGAGGGCGACATGTCCCGCAAGCGCATCCTGGTCGACTTCGGGTTCCGGCTGCCGTCGGCTGTCGACAACC
>JBQGEH010000626.1:0-2363 GCA_052039515.1 Nakamurella sp.
GCCGCGTTCGACGCGCGGCTGCCGTTCACCCTCACCGACGGGCAGCGCGAGGTCGGCGAGACGATCGCGGCGGATCTGTCGACCATCCACCCGATGAACCGGCTGCTGCAGGGCGAGGTCGGCTCGGGCAAGACGATCGTCGCCCTGCGGGCGATGCTGCAGGTGGTGGACGCGGGCCGGCAGACGGTGCTGCTGGCCCCCACCGAGGTGCTCGCCGCGCAGCACGCCCGGTCGCTCACCGCGATGCTCGGACCGTTGGCCACCGGCGGCGAACTCGGCGCCCCCGAACACGCCACCCGGGTCACCCTGCTCACCGGATCGCTGTCCGCGCCGGCCCGCCGACAGGTGCTGCTGGACATCGCGTCCGGGTCCGCGGGCATCGTCGTGGGCACCCACGCGCTGCTCGGCCGTCAGGTGATGTACGCCGACCTGGGCCTGGTGGTGGTGGACGAGCAACACCGCTTCGGCGTCGAGCAGCGCGACCAGCTCCGGTCGCGGGACCCGCAGGCCGCCCCACCGCACGTGCTGGTGATGACGGCGACCCCGATCCCGCGGACCGTGGCGATGACCGTCTACGGGGACCTGGAGACGTCCACGTTGACGCAGCTCCCGGCGGGCCGCTCGCCGATCAGCTCCACCGTCGTCCCGGTGGCGGAGAAGCCGGCCTGGCTGGACCGCGCGTGGCAGCGGGTGCACGAGGAGGTCGCGAAGGGCCGGCAGGTCTACATCGTCTGTCCGCGGATCGGTGGCGACGGCGACGAGCCGGACGACACCGACGGCGACTTCGAGACCGGCGATGCAGCAACCGGTTCCGCGGACGAACGGCGGCCGCCGGTACCGGTGGTGGAGACCGCGGCGATGCTGGCCGACGGGCCGCTGGCCGGGTTGCGGATGGCCGTGCTGCACGGCCGGCTGCCCCCGGCGGAGAAGGACGAGGTGATGGCGGCGTTCAAGGCCGGCGACACCGACGTCCTCGTCGCCACCACCGTCATCGAGGTCGGGGTGGACGTGCCCAACGCGACGATGATGATCGTGCTCGACGCCGACCGCTTCGGACTGTCCCAGCTGCACCAGCTGCGCGGCCGGGTCGGCCGGGGCAGCGCGCCCGGGGTCTGCCTGCTGGTGACCGAGAGCCCGCCCGGATCGCCGGCGATGGTGCGGCTGAGTGCGGTCGCCGCCACCAACGACGGTTTCGAACTGGCCCGCGAGGACCTCAAGCTGCGCCGGGAGGGCGACGTGCTCGGCCGGTTGCAGGCGGGCCGGTCGTCGTCGCTGCGGCTGCTGTCGCTGCTGGACCACGAGGAGGTCATCCTCACGGCCCGGGCCGACGCGCAGGAACTGGTGGCAGACGACCCCGACCTGACCCGGTGGCCGGGCCTGCGGGCGATGGTCTCCGAAGTGCTCGACGAGGAGTCGCAGGAGTTCCTGGAGAAGGGTTGACCCCGCCTTTGCCTTCCAGGTGAGGTTTGCCTTACCTTACTCGGCATGACGATCGACGGGACCGCCGGTGCGGCACTGACCGCTGCCGGTCTACGGCTGGGCTACGGCCGCCGGGTGGTCGTCGACGACCTGACGCTCGCGCTGCGGCCGGGGCGGGTGACCGCGCTGATCGGCCCGAACGGCAGCGGGAAGTCCACCGTGCTGCGCGCGCTCGCCCGCCTGCACGCACCGCTGACCGGCACCGTCACCCTCGACGGGGGGCTGGACCTGCAGCGGCTGTCCGGACGGGAACTCGCCACCCGGATCACCCTGCTGTCACAGTCCAAGGCCACCCCCGGCGGCGTCACCGTCGGCGAGGTGGTGGCCTACGGCCGGCACCCGCACCGCTCCCGGTGGGGCGGCCACGACCCGGCCGGACCGGCCGCGGTCGAGCGGGCGATGGCGTTGACCGGGGTGGCCGACCTGGCCGACCGACCGGTCGACACCTTGTCCGGCGGGCAGGCGCAGCGGGTGTGGCTCGCCTGCTGTCTGGCCCAGGACACCACCGTGCTGCTGCTGGACGAGCCCACCACCTTCCTCGACATCCGTTACCAGATCGAGCTCCTCGACATCGTGCGGGACCTGGCCGACGACCACGGCATCACCGTCGGCATCGTGCTGCACGACCTGGTGCTGCTCGACGGTGGCCGCATCGTCGCGGCCGGTGACCCGGTGGACGTGCTGACCCCGGAACTGCTGACCCGCACCTACGGCATCGACATCGACGTCGCCGTCGACCCGGTCACCGGACGGCTGCGGACGACGGCCCGCGGCCGGCACTCCCGCCGGCCCGTCACCGCCTGAACCCACTCCCGACACCTCCGACCGGCCCATGCGCGGCGCCGGCCGGTTCCTGATGGCCGCCCCGGCCCGACCCCGAGGAC
>JBQGEH010000627.1:0-2141 GCA_052039515.1 Nakamurella sp.
ATCACCTGGATCGGCAGGCCACCGAGGTTGTTGTTGATCATCAGGTCGTCGTCGGCGGCCACCGTGTCGTACTGGTGGAACGCCCAGTCGAAGCCGCCGGCACCGGCGTTGCGGTCGATGGCGGCGTTCTGGGCCATCAGATCGTCGCCGCCCTCGGCGTCGTAGTCGTTCTCGCCCGGCTGACCGATGAAGATGTCGTTGCCGGGCGCGGTCTGGGCCGGGTCGTCGAAGAACGGCGCGCCGTGGTCGCCCTGCAACAGGTCCTGCCCGGTGCCGCCCTGGATCCAGTCGTCACCGCCGTCGCCGAAGACGGCGTCGCCGCCCTGACCGGCGATGATGAAGTCGGTGCCGGGCCCGCCGAAGACCTGGTTGTCGCCGGCGCCGCCGCCCAGCACGTCCGCGCCGTCGCCGCCGAGGACGACGTCGAGCCCGGGCCCGCCGTCCACCGCGTCGTCGCCGGGGCCGCCTTTGGAGAAGTCGTCGCCGCCGAGGTCGGTGAGGATGTCGTCGCCGTCGCCACCGAGGGCCACGTCGTCGCCGGAGTTGCCCTCGATGACGTCGTTGCCGGCGCCACCCCAGAAGGTGTCGTTGTCGACGCCGCCCTTGACCCGGTCGGTGCGGTCGGTGCCGTTGTAGACCGCCTGGCCGTTGATGCCGGGCCGGTCGACCGAGTTCGAGGTGCGGTAGGCGATCGTGCCGTTGGGCTGTTTGACCAGCAGCCGGTTCTCGTTGCAGTCCGGGGTGCTCGCGTCGTCGGCGATCGAGCCGATGCCGGTGATGAAACTGCCGGTGGGCGCGGGGGACACCAGGTTGCCGAGCTGGAACCGGCAGTCGGCCACGGCGAACGCGTCCGCCTTCAGCGACGACGTGCCCTCGGTGTTGCGCTGCACGAGCTCGGCGAACGAGTTCCCCTCCAGCTGGACGCGCAGGTTCAGGCCCGGGGTCCGGGCCAGGTAGTAGAGCCGGTCGCCGTCCTGCAGCTTCTCCATCTGGGCCTGGAAGACGTAGTTGAAGGTGGAGCCGAGCAGACCGCCGAACATGTTCGTGGTCTCGGCCAGCCCGCCGATCCACAGGTCCACGTCCTCGAGACCCGTGGTGGTGAGACCGTTGTCGTCGGCCCAGGCGCCGTCGGAGAACATGAACTCGCCGGCGTCGGCCGGGACGGCCGCCGGGTCGGTGCCACTCGGCGGATCCACGATGAGTCGGGCGGCGGCCCGCTTGGCCGCCACGGTGGTGACGTCGTCGGCGGTGCCCTTCACCCCGTCCGGGCCGGAGTCGCGGATGGTCGGATGGGTGCCGTACGCGGCGACGAAGTTGACCAGCGACGCCGGGTGCCGCAGGTGCTGACCGAAATCGCTCCAGCTGGTGTACGGGGCGAGCTGACCGTCGTTGGTACGGCCCGCGAGATCGCGGCGGAAGGCGTTCAGCGACGGCACACCGGCGTCCCGGGCGCGCGTCAGGTTCAGCGTCGCCAGGTCCAGCGGCAGCCCCAGCAGGTTGTTGCGCAGGGTCTCGGTGACGAACTCGTCGAGCTCGTTGCCGATCTGGTCGGACGATCCCATCAGCACCGATCCGGCGGCCCGGGCGGGGGACAGCGTCCCGGCGGCGCCACCGTCGAAGTACGCCGGTGGGTTGAGGAACGCGGTCAGCAGCGGCAGCGAGTTGTCGGTCCTGGTGCCGGCGCCGTCGACGTTGGTCCGGGCGACCTCGTCGTTGAGCATCGAGTGGCCGAAACGGTAGACGGCGTGGGCGAACTCGGCGTCGACGGCGGGCTGGATGTCGGGGGAGTAGACCCGGAACGCCCGGATGGCGGGCTGCACCTTGCGCCCGAAGTCCTCGAAGACCGCGTGCTGGTATTCCATCTCGGTGATGAAGCGGGCCGCCTGGAACAGCCGGGAGCCGTTCCACCCGTCCGCGCCGGTGGCCGCCGTGGCCTTCCACTGGGCGAGCGCGGCCACGCCGGCGGCGGAGGTGTCGGCGGTCAGCACCCGCTTGATGTCGTCGACGAGCCGGTCGTGCTCGGAGTGGAAGACCTGGTGGATGGCCGACAGTGCGATGTTCTCGTTGCAGCGGCCGTCGCCGCAGGCGAAGTGGGCGTTGAGCATCTCGTCGTCGTAGGTCCCGGCCGGCTGCGCGCCGAA
>JBQGEH010000628.1:0-2226 GCA_052039515.1 Nakamurella sp.
AGCGCCTGGGCGGCGGCCGCGTTGATGTCGCTCAGCGTCTCCCCCGCCGGGGCCGGCCGGAGCGCGGCCCAGGCGAAGGGAGCGGCGACGAGCAGGACGACGCCCGCCGCCAGGCACAGCACGGCCTGGCGACGGGACGTCTTCCGGGGTGGTGCGGAGTGCTGTCCCGGGTCGGGGACGGTCAGCCGGCCCGCCCGGCGAGGAGGCGACGGCCACCCACGGCGGCGGCGCCGAGACCGGCGGTCAGCATGACGACGAGCACGACGGTCGACCAGGGGCTGCCGGCCGGGCCGCTGCCGGCGGGGACGCCGCTCGGCGAGGAGTGCAGGCCGGTCACGGTGAACGAGACCAACGCGAGGTTGCCGTCCGCGGCGCTGCCCACGGCGTGCACGAACGTCGCGGTGCCCTCCTTGAGGTCCAGCGTGGCCGGGCCGATGGCCACGGTGTCGGTGCCCGCGAGGACCACGTCCGCGGAGACCGAGCCGGCCGGGATGTTCAGCACACCCTGGTTCGGGTTGGTCACGCCGGACAGCACGACCGCGCCACCGGCGCGCACGTCCACAGCCGGCGCGGCCGCGGTGTGCCGGACGACCAGTCGGGTCTGGCCGGCGGCGATCGAGGACACGTCGTTGCTGAACGGCGTGATCGTCGGCGAACCGTCCTCCTTGAGGTGGGCGACCAGCGAGACGCTGGTGCCCGCCACGAGATCGGCCTTCGCGGTGAGCCGCGGCGACGAGGCGTCGGCCGCGTCGGCCGCGGTCACCGCAACGTCGTAGATGCCGGCCGGCAGATCCAGCGGCCCGGCGACGGTCTCCGGGGCGAAGTCGTCCAGCGTCTTGGTGCCGTTGACGTACACGTCCACCGGCGTGTCCGGGATCCCGTGTACGACATAGACCTTCGCGGTCTCCGCGGCGGAGGCCGCGGTGGCTCCGAACACGGCGGTGGTCAGCGCGAGTGCACTGACGGCGGTGACAGCTGCGAGACGCCTCATGGTTCCTCCTGGGGTGGTGGGAACTGCTTGACGATGCGTTTACCTACCCACATCCGTCTTCGGATGCATGTCACAGCAGGGCATTCGGGGGATGCGGCTGGCAGGCTGACCTCCATGCGCCCTTCCGGAACGCCCCACCGCCGGTGGCCCGGCACGCTGACCGCCGGGCTCGCGGCGGTACTGCTCGCCGGTGTGGCCGCGTGCGGCGGTGACGTCGCGGCACCGGTGGACACGGCGACCGCGGCCGTCACCTCGACCGCCGCCACCGCCGCTCCGCGCACCGCGACGACCACGTCCGACCCGATCACCGCCCCGCCGCTGACCAGCGAGACGATCTCGGGCAGCGGTGATCTCGAGACGACGACGGCCACGACGGCGTCCGTCCCGCCGACGTCGGACCCGGCGCCGGTCACCAGCCAGGAACCGGCTCCGGAGACCACCCAGGCCCCGACGAGCAGCACCCCGCCCCCGTCCAGCAGCACCACGACGACGACCGCCGTTCCGGTCCCCCGCGGTGACGGCAGCGGCCGCACCGTCGTCATCGACCCCGGGCACAACGGTGCCAACGGGGCGAATCCGTCGGTCATCAACGCACCGGTCGACGCCGGTTTCGGCCAGACCAAGCCGTGCAACACCACCGGCACGTCGACCGATGACGGCTACGCGGAGCACCGCTTCACCTGGGCGGTGGCCAACCGGGTCGCCGACCTGCTGCGCGCGCAGGGCGTCACGGTGGTGATGACCCGCGACTCCGACGACGGGGTCGGGCCGTGCGTGAACGAGCGGGCCCGCATCGGCAACACGTCCGGGGCCGACGCCGTCGTGAGCATCCACGGCGACGGTGCCGCCGCCGGCGACCGCGGCTTCTACGCGATGACCGCGGAGCGGCTGCCCGCCGGGGCCGCGGTGGGCGAGGCGTCGCTGGCGCTGGCCGGGGCCGTCCGGGACGGGCTGGTGGCCGCCGGCGCCGAGCCCAGCAACTACCTGGGCTCGGACGGACTCTGGCAGCGCGCCGACCTGGCCGGCCTCAACCTGTCGGAGGTGCCCACGACCATGCTGGAGCTCGGCAACATGCGCGACGCGCAGGACGCGGCCTTCATGACCTCCGACGCCGGGCAGGACCTGCTGGCCGCCGGGATCGCGCAGGGCGTCCTGGACGCCCTGGCGGCGGGCTGACGGGGGACCGCCGACGACCGTCCGCGTCGCACCCGGCGGGCCGTCCGGGTCGTGCTCAC
>JBQGEH010000629.1:0-2166 GCA_052039515.1 Nakamurella sp.
TGACGGTGACCGGTCGGGGTGACGGTGACGATGCTGCCGTCGTGGCCGACGGTCGTCGTCCAGCCCGGGTGCTCCTTGAACTGGTTGCGGGTGACGCCCCCGGCGTGACCTGTGGCCGGTCATGCCGACCGCGCAACGGGAATCGGCCCGTCGGCAGTCCCGGGCGCGGGCGGCGGATCGCTGTGATGACGGTGACCGGTCGGGGTGACGGTGACGATGCTGCCGTCGTGGCCGACGGTCGTCGTCCAGCCCGGGTGCTCCTTGACCTGGTTGCAGGTGACGCAGCGACCTGCGCCGTTGCCGAGTGCGGTGGGACCGCCCTGCGCGTGGGACACGGTGTGGTCGGCGTGCCGGATCGGGGCGTCGCACCACGGCGTGCGGCACACCTGGTCGCGGGCGACGAGCAGCTGCCGCGCGGCGTGGGAGAACAACCGGCGGCGCCGGTCGGCGTCGGAGATGCGACCGGGGCCGTCGGTGTAGAGCCGACGCACCCAGGTGTTCGCGTGCCGATCAGCGGTGCGGACCAGATGCCGGGCGATCGGTGCCGGGATGGGTCCGTAGCCGGCGAGAAGAGCCGGTTCCGGGTCGTCGGCCAACAGCGACCGGTCGGTCATCAGCAACTGGATCTCCAGGTGCACCCCGCTCGGTAACCTCGGCAGCCCCGCGGTCAGGTCCCGTGCGGATGCTGACGACGGCCCGGCCTCCGGAGCGTCGACAGGGACGTCGCCGGCCGTCGCCGCGCCGTCCGCGAGGAGCCGGGCCACCAGGGTGTCCGCCATCAGTGCGCCGCGCCCCCGGGGGTCCCCGGTCGCGGTGGCGGTGGCTGCGGCACGGCTCAGCGCCGCGTAGGCGGCGACACCGTCGGCCACCGGTAGCAGCGCCGTCAGCCAGGTCATGGTGTCCGGCGCCGGACGCAACGTCACGCAGCGGTCACCTGCGGCCTTGCGGGCCCGCCGTACCGCCTGCTCGGGGTCGAGTCGGTAGCCGATCCGGGCGGCTTCCGACCGGGCCCGGGCCGCGCTCATGGTGCCGAAGCGATCGGCGAGCTCGGCGTCGACCGCTGCGCGATGCCGGCGCGACAAGGTCGCCGTCTCGGCGACGACCAGCAGGGCCTGGTGCTCGTCGATGCGACCCGCCCGGAACGCGCTCATCGTCGCCGGCATCTCGGTCGTCAGGACCGTCGCGAGACCGACCAGCCGGGCCCCGATCCGCGGGCTCACCCGCCGGGCCAATCCGATCTGCGCACCGAGATCGCGGCGCACCACGGCGGCGCGATCGGACCGTCCCGCCGGCAACGACGACCACTCCTCGTCCCTCATCGCTGCGAGCCGCGCCGTCGACTGCGCCTGCACCGCCGACGCCACGCACTTCAGGACCTCCAGCGACCGCACGAGGTCGACCAAGCCGGCCGCGTCCATCGTGCGGAGGTCGACCTCGATCCCCTGCAGGCGACGGCACAGCTCGACGAGCTGCGTCTGCACGTCCATCCCACCCCCCACGGCATATCGAACGCATGTTCGATTCTAGCCGATGAGTTGCCGCCCGGGAAGACTGGTCCACATCCGGTGTTCCGAGCGGGCAACCGAAAGCCCCAGCCATGCCGTCTCCGGGGAGGCGGCGGCAGAGGAGAGGTGGGTCGCACATGACGCGCATAGGTGTCGCAGCGCTCGCCGCGCTGGTGCTCGCGGGGTGCTCGACGACGGAGGGGACCATGGCGGTCACTCCGATCCCGCTGCCGCCCCCCGCCACATCCATTCCGGACGGTCCCAAGGTGTTCGACCCGCCGCCTCCGGGCGAGTTCCGGCTGAGCAACTTCATCGAGGCAGGGTGCGCGGCCCCCCGGACCTTGCGGCAGAACGCCGACACCTCGCGGCGGAACGACATCGTCTGGTTCACCGGGCACTTCGCTCTCACCGGTCGCACGGTGCTCGTCGGCGATCCTGACCCGAAATACCCGTCCGACTGGTCGGTGTACGCCGAAGCCCGGGTCCGGATCGACCGGGTGCTGCTGGGGTCCATCAGTGACCGCGAGGTGACGGCCTTCATCCGGGGCGGCGTGGTCGACGACGTGGCGAGCGGGGTGGGCATGGCCTTCAGCTCCGTCTGGCCCACCGACGGGTCGGTGTTCGGCTGGTTGAGTCATTCGGACGAACCATCGGGCTGGAG
>JBQGEH010000630.1:0-14810 GCA_052039515.1 Nakamurella sp.
CGTTCGACGGTCGCGGCGAGGTCCTGGTCTGCCGGCCGTTCCGCGCGGACTGACCCCGTTCACCTCCGCCGCCGGACGGGCATCCTGGACGGGGTGACCGACCCGACGCCCGACCCGTTCCCCGCCGGCTTCTTCGACCGAGCCGACCCGACCCCGGATGCGGTGTTCTACGCGCCCACCCGGCTGGTCACCCACATCGACGACGGTGCCGTCACCGCCGTCGGCGAGCTGTACGCCGAGCTGGGCCTGGACGGCAGCGCCGGGCCCCGGCGGATCCTGGATCTGATGTCGTCCTGGGTGTCGCACCTGCGGTCGGAGCCGGGCGAGCTGGTCGTGCTGGGGATGAACGCCGCCGAGCTGGACGCCAACCCGATGGCCACGGAGCGGATCGTGCAGGACCTCAACGCCGACCCCCGGCTGCCGCTCCCGGACGGCTCGGTCGACGGGGTGCTGTGCTGCGTGTCGGTGGACTACCTGATCCGGCCCGTCGAGGTGCTGGCCGAGGCGGCGCGGGTGTTGCGGCCCGGCGCGCCGGTGGTGATCACGTTCTCCAACCGGTGTTTCCCGTCCAAGGCGATCCGCGGCTGGCTGGCCACCGACGACGAGACCCACTGCGCCATCGTGGCGACGTATCTGCGGCTGGCCGGTGGGTTCACCGAACCCACCGCGGAACTCCGGACGCCGGACGGGGCCTACCGCGGAGACCCGCTCTACGCGGTGGTGGCTCGACGGACGTGACCGGTAGCCGGGAGAGCGTCAACCCGTGCCGACGACCTATTGACTTTCGATAGATTCCGACCGACGATCGATACATGTTCACCACCCGCAGGGCGGTCACCCTGCTCAAGGCCTGCCTCGCCGTGCTCTTCGCCGTCCTGGTGCTGTTCCAGGTGATGTCGCTGCCCGGCCAGTTCCGGCACATGGCGCAGGAGTCCCCGGAGATGGCGTACCTGCGCTGGCCGGCCACGGCGGTCACCGTGTTCTGGGTGCTGTGCGTCGAGGTGGTGGTCGTCTGCACATGGCAGCTGTTGACCCGGGTCCGCGACGACCGGATCTTCGCCGAGGAATCGCTGCGGTGGGTCGACGTCATCGTCGGCGCCGTGGCCGCCGGCTGGGCCGTGCTGGTCGCGGTCCTGGCCTACGTCGGGTTCCGGGCCACCGACCCGGGGCTCCCACTGCTGCTGTTCCTGACCACGGTGGCGGTGACGGTGGTCGGTCTGCTGCTGCTGGTGATGCGGGCGCTGCTGCGGCAGGCCACCACGCTGCGCACCGACATGGACGCGGTCATCTGATGCCGATCGTCGTGCGCATCGATCTGCAGCTGGCCCGCCACAAGATGAGCGTGGGGGAGTTCGCCGACCGGGTGGGGCTCACCCCCGCGAACGTCGCCGTGCTGAAGAACGGCCGGGCCAAGGCGGTGCGGTTCTCCACCCTGGAGGCGATGTGCCGGGTGTTGGACTGTCAGCCCGGGGACCTGTTGGAGTGGGTCGACGACTGACCGGTCCGTTCCCGCGAGGATCAGGACGTGGGGCTGTCGGCCGGCGGGGCGGGGTCGGCCGGCCGCTCCTCCGGTGCGTCCAGCACGGTGACCGCGATGCCGTAGGGCAGGAAGCGCACCCGGCGGCTGCTGTCGGTGTTGTGCTTGTTGGCCCGCAGGGCGTCGAGCTCGGTGGCGAAGACCTGCTCGACGCGGGCGCCGCCGTCCTGATCGACGGTGTAGATCGCCCACACCCCGTCGCCGGTCTCACCGGCGGTCTCCGGCCGCGGAGCGGCGGCGCCGGGCCGGCCCGGGCGGTCACCCGCGCCGAAGAGACCGAACTGGCTGAACGCGCCCCGCAGCTGTTCGCCGGCCCCGCGCAGCATCCGGTCCAGGTCCTCGGGATCGAACCCGAAATTCTCGTTGCCGGCCATCGGTCCTCCTGCGGCTCGTGCGCCGCGGTCGCGGCTGTGTCCAGTGTGCCCCCGCCGCGCGGGGGCCGACCCGCTCAACCGGTCAGTTCGGCGACCAGCGCCCGCACCCGGGCGTCGATGTCGTCCCGGACGAGCCGCATCCGCTCGAGGCCCTCGATGCCCCGGACCGACGGTTCGTCGGTCTCCCACGTCCGTACCGGGGTGCCGTCCACCGGCGTCACCGTCGCCTCCGAGCCCAGGACCACCACCAGGTCGGCCGCCCGGATCATCGCGTCGGTGAGCTGCCGGGGCGTGCGGTCGCCGATCTCGACGCCCACCTCGCGCAGCACCTCGGCCGACAGCCCGTTCACCCGGTCGCCGGCGTCGGTGCCGGCCGAGGCGACCTCGACCGCGTCACCGGCCCGCCGTTCCATCAGGCCGGCGGCCATCTGCGACTTGCCGCCGTTGCGGACGCAGACGAACAGCACGCGCGGAGAGTTGGTCACCCGACCACTGCAGCACCGGACGCCCGGCGGGTCAACCGCCTGCCACGATGTATGTACGCGCATGGACTTCGGCGGGGTGCGGTATGGATCCGGCCGGTGTCGTGGTTGAGCGTGACCAGACCGGCCGGACGGCGGCCGCGTCGCCAGGACAGGAGGACACCATGTACGTCGGCGTCGACAGTTTCGTCTCCACCGTCACCGACCCGGGCACCGGCGAGGTGGTCGGAGCGGCGCAACGCATCGAGCACCTGCTGGAGGAGATCGAGCTCGCCGACCGGTCGGGTCTGTACTCGTTCGGCATCGGTGAGCACCACCGCGAGGAGTACTACGACTCGGCGCCGCCGGTCATCCTCGGCGCGGCCGCCGCCCGCACGTCCCGCATCCGGCTGGGCAGCGCGGTCACCGTGCTCAGCGCCGCCGACCCGGTGCGCGTCTTCCAGCAGTTCGCCACCCTGGACCTCATCGCCAAGGGCCGCATCGACCTGGTCGTCGGACGCGGCTCGTTCACCGAGGCGTTCCCGCTGTTCGGGCTGGACCTGCGCGACTACGACTCGTTGTTCGCCGAGAAGCTCGACCTGCTGCTGAAGATCCGCGACGAGACCCACGTGACCTGGTCCGGACGACACCGGCCGGCGCTCACCGGCCAGGGTGTCTACCCACGGCCGGTGCAGGATCCGCTGCCCATCTGGGTCGGCGTCGGCGGCACCCCGGAGTCGTTCGTCCGGGCGGGGCTGCTCGGCCTGCCGCTGATGGTGGCGATCATCGGCGGCGAGCCACGCCAGTTCGGGCCGCTCGTCGACCTGTACCGGCGGGCCGGGGCCGAGGCCGGGCACGCCCCGGAGTCGCTGCAGGTCGGTCTGCACGTCTTCGGCTACGTCGGCGAGAGCGTCCGCCAGGCGTCGGACACCATCTATCCCGGCTGGCACCAGATGTTCACCGCGGTGTCCCGGGAGCGCGGCTTCCGCCCACCGACGCGCGCGCAGTTCGACGCGACCAGCGGGCCCGCCGGCGCCTTCTTCATGGGCGACCCGGACACGGTCGCGACCAAGCTGCGCCGGGTGAGCGAGCAGCTCGGCGGGGTGGACCGGGTGTCCATCCAGATGACCAACCCGCGGCTGGCCCACGCGGACCTGCTGCGCGGCATCGAGCTGCTGGGCACCGAGGTGGCGCCGCAGGTCGCCGATCTGCGGGCCGGCTGATCGCGGGACACCGCTCAGGGGTACACACGTCGGCATGACGACGACACGAGCGGTACAGGTGGCAGCGGCGGGCGGCGCACTCGAGCTGGTGGAGCGGGATCTCGCCGATCCCGGCCGGGGTGAGGTGCGCGTCCGGGTGGAGGCCTGCGGGGTCTGCCACTCGGACGCCTTCACCGTCGAGGGCGGGATGCCGGGGATCGAGTACCCCCGGGTCCCCGGGCACGAGATCGCCGGCCGGATCGACGCGGTCGGTGCTGACGTGGCGCCGTGGGAGGTCGGCCAGCGGGTCGGCGTGGGCTGGTTCGGCGGGAACTGCGGGCACTGCGACCCGTGCCGTCGCGGCGACATGATCAGCTGCGTCAACGGCCAGGTCCCCGGGATCGCCTACGACGGCGGGTACGCCGACCACGTGGTGGTGCCGGCGTCCGCGCTCGCCGCCATCCCGGACGACCTCGACGCCGTCGACGCGGCACCGCTGCTCTGCGCCGGGGTCACCACCTTCAACGCGCTCCGGGAGAGCGGCGCCCGGCCCGGCGATCTCGTCGCCATCCTCGGCGTCGGCGGACTGGGCCACCTCGGTGTGCAGTTCGCCCGGCGGATGGGTTTCGAGACGGTCGCCATCGCCCGCGGCACCGACAAGAAGGAGCAGGCGCTGCAACTGGGTGCGCACCACTACATCGACTCGACCGCCGGTGACGTCGCGGCCGCCCTGCAGGACCTCGGCGGCGCGGTCACCGTGCTCGCCACCGTCACCGCTCCGGACGCGATGAGCGCGGCCGTCGGCGGGCTGCGGCCGCGGGGCCGGATGGTCGTCGTCGGAGCGTCGGCCGACCCGATGCAGATCCCGCCGTTCGCCCTCATCCCGGGCAGCACCGGGGTGCTCGGCCACGCCTCGGGGACGTCGAAGGACTCCGAGGACACCCTGCGGTTCAGCGCGCTGCAGGATGTGCGGCCGCAGATCGAGACCTACCCGCTGGCCGACGCCGCCGCCGGCTACGCCCGGATGATGAGCGGCGACGCCCGCTTCCGCGTCGTGCTGACGATGACCTGAGCGGAGGCCCCTCAGCCCACCGGGCCGGCGGTGGCCGGCAGCAGCTCGTCGATCCGCTCGATCACCCAGGTCGGGCGGACCGGCGACGCCGCCAGCATCGGCAGCGTGGTCTCCCCGGTCAGCACCAGCGCGGAGTCCATCCCGGCGGCGATGCCCATCGCGATGTCGGTGCTCAGCCGGTCGCCGACCATCACGCACTGATCCGGCCGCAGCCCGATCCGGCGCATCGCCGTCTCCACCATCAGGGTGTCCGGCTTGCCGGCGTTGACCGAGCAGCGCACTCCGGTGCACGCCTCGATGGCGGCCACGATCGCGCCCGCGTCGGGTTCACCGTGGCCTCCGGGGAACGGGCAGTAGACGTCCGGGTTCGTCGTCACCAGGATCGCGCGCCGGTGCACGGCGAGCGCGTCGAAGGCGATCTGCAGCTTGCGGTACTCGAACGCCCGGTCGTAACTGGCCACGACCACGTCGATCTCGGTCGGGTCCTCGGACAGGGTCAGGCCGGCGTCGCGCAGCGCCCGCTGCAGCGGCTCCTCGCCGATGACGAAGATCTTCTTGTCCGCGGCGTTGTCGGTCAGCCACGCGGTCATCGTGACCACGGTGTTGAGGATCTCCTCGGGCCGGGCGGGGATACCCAGCCCGGCCAGCTTGTCCAGGTACATCTGCGGATCGCGCGTCGGGTTGTTGCTGAGGTAGACGATCCGCGCGTCCCGTCGGCGCAGCTCCTCGATCAGCTCCTTCGAGCCCGGCAGCAGCTCCTTGCCGAGGTAGACCGTGCCGTCGAGATCGAAGATGTAGCCGTCGTAGGTCCGGTCCGGCGCTCGCAGCAGCTCACGGTGGTCGGTGGTGACGTCGGTGCTCACTGGGCGGCCGCCATCTCGCTGAAGAGCGTGCGCAGGGACGGGTAGATGGTCGTGTAGACCGAGTACAGCCGGTCGTAGACCGCTGAGTGGGCCGCACCGGGCTCGAAAGCCCGCTCCGTCCCGGTCATCTCGGCGGCGGCCTCCTCGATGGAGGAGTGGATGCCGACGGCCGCGGCGGCCAGCACGCCCGAGCCCAGGCAGGTGCTCTCGGGTTCGCGGACCACCTCGACGCGACGCTGCATGACGTCGGAGACGATCTGGCACCAGATGCGGCTCCGGGAGCCACCGCCGAGAGCGACGATGCGCGAGACCTTCTCGCCGAGGGCGTCCTCCGCACCCGAGGTGAGGAAGCGCTGCTCGAAAGCGAGGCTCTCCAGGATGGCCCGGTAGACGTGGCTCTTGCCGTGGGTACCGGTGAGCCCGATCAGCGCACCGCGGGCGTGGTGGTCCCAGTACGGCGTCAGCGCCCCGGTCCAGTAGGGGAGCGCGACCAGACCGTCGCTGCCCGGCGGCAGCATCTCCGCCGCGGACTCCAGCACCTGCTCGGGAGACAGGTCCAGCCCCAGCATCTGGGTGTTCACGCCGGCGAACTTCTCGACGAACCACCGGATGTTGTAGGTGCCGCCACCGATGAACGTCTCCAGGGTGTACCCGCCGGGGATGCCGGCGGCCAGCGTCCGGAAGCGGACGTCACTGGCGTAGGTGCGACTGAAGGTGCCCGACACGATGCCGGTGCCGAGGTTGAGGTACGCCGTGCCGGGGGCGGTGATGCCGCAGCCCAGCTGCGCGGACTGGCCGTCGCCGACGCCGGCGATGACCGGCAGACCGGGCGGCAGTCCGGTGTCGCGGGCGGCGCTCTCGGTGACCGCGCCGAGGACGTCCCCGGGGGCGGCGAGGTCGGCGAACTGGTCACGGTGCAGGCCCGCGGCGGCCAGCAGACCGTCGGCGTAGTCGAAGGTGCGCAGATCGACCACTCCCAGCGGGTCCGCACTGGCCCAGCTGGTGCGGAACTCCCCGGTCAACCGGTTCACCAGGAACCCGCCGACGTCGACGATGCTCGCGGTGTGCGCCAGCGTCTCGGGCTCGTGCCTGGCCAACCAGAGCAGCTTGTACCAGGCGGGGGTCGGGTTCGGCGGTTTGCCGGTGACCGTGTGCACCTCGGCGGTGCCGTACTCCTGCACCTCGGCGGTGGCCCGGGCGTCGGCCCAGATCATCGCCGGCCGCAGCGGCTGCCCGGCCCGGTCCAGGCAGGCGAAGGTCTCCCGCTGGTGGGTGATGCAGATGGCGGCGATGCGCTCCCGGTCCACCGTCGGCACGGCACGCCGGATCGCCTCCTTGGTCGCCGTCCACCAGTCCTCGGGGTTCTGCTCGGCCCAGGTCGACCGCGGATGCGTCAGCTCGAAGCCGGCCCGGGCCTCCGACAGGGCCGTGCCGTTGGCCGACCAGACGACGGCCTTGGACGCCGTCGTGGAGCAGTCGACGCCGATGACCAGGTCACCGCGCGCCATCGGACACCTCGTCCCGGACGGAGCGCGCGGCGGCCACCGTCTTCTCCGCGGTGGCCAGCACCTCGGCGATGTCGGACGCCTCCCACCAGCCCAGCGCGATGAGCAGGTCGATGACCGTGAAGCGGTTGCGCATGTAGGGGCAGTTGCTCACCGCCCAGGTGGCGTGGTCGGCGTCGACCACCGAGGGCACGTCGGTCAGCCGGGCGGTGGCCCCGGCGGCGGTCAGCGCGGCGGCGAGGGCGTCCGGGGTCCAGATCAACGGGCGGAGTCGGGCGGCCGCCGCCGGCCAGTCGGTGACCAGGGTGATCAGGTTGTCCCGCAGCCCGTCCAGGGCCGCCGCCTTCTTGCCGTAGTCCGACCAGCACGCGGCGCCGATGGCCCCGGTGGGGTCGACGTCGGCGAAGGCGGCCTGCACGGTCTCCTGCGAGGCGGTGATGGGACCGGTTCGCAGTCGTTCCGCGAGGGCGTCGATCTCGGTCCGGTCGGTCTTCTCCAGCCGGTCGAACAGCAGCTGCCACACCGACGCGCCGACCACGCCGGCCGCGCCGACCTGCTCGCCGTGCAGGCCGATGGGGCGGTGCGCCGCGCCGTTGGACATGTCGAGCATGTGGCTGATCAGGTGCTCGACGCCGGACAGGCAGGCGGTGCCGCCGGAGATACCGGTGGCGATCCCCCGGACGGCCAGCGCCCGGGCGAGACTGCCGGTGGCGGAGGGGCTCTCGCCGAGCCCGGCGGACCACTCGGCGACGCCGCGGCCGGCCTCGGACAGCACCTCGATCGGGGCGGGGTGGAACGAGGTGTCGGTGCCGACGAGAGCGGCGAGCAGCCAGTCCGCGGGGGCGGTGAACATCGAGGTGAGCTCGCCGAAGCCGGCGACGTTCATCGCCCGCGGGGCGCCGTGCACGGTCTCCACGTCGGCGATGACGATGTCGGGCCAGCGGGACGGGGTGGTCCGCTTGACGCCGTTGCGCAGCAGCACCGACACGTCGTCGGTGAAACCGTCGACGGAGGCGGCGGTCTGGACGACGACCAGCGGTACACCGACGGCGGCCGACGCGACCTTGCCGATGTCGGTGATCGTGCCGCCGCCGATCGACACGACCGCGTCCACACCCTGGGACCGCTCCTTGGCGTCCTCGAGCACCGGCTCGGAGGCGTGCAACTCGGAGTGGCCGTCGTCCAGGACGATCTCGCGGACGTCGAAGCGCTGCGACAGCTGCCGGGCGATGACCGGCTTGATCGGCACCGCACTGCGCTTGATCGGCGTGCGGTCCATCAGCAGACCGACCACCGGACGCGCGGCGCCGTCCGGGGTCTCGCCCAGCATCTCGGTGACCGCATCGGTGACCGCGGACCAGTCGAAGGTGCCGATGCGCACGGACCGCATCCCGCAGCGGGGCAGCGTCCCCTCCGGATCGGCCACCGCCACCACGCGCTGCGCCGCGGCGACCGGGTCGTCGGACGGCAGGCCGGTCGGCACCGCCGCGGACGCGGCGGCCCGGCGGCGGGCGAGGGGATTCGGGACGGTCACGGTGAACTCCTCGTTGAGTGGTGGGTGTCGCAGGTCAGGTGGTGTCCGGTGCCGCCGGGGCGGCGAGCGCGTCCCGCAGCACCGCGTCCGGGAGGACGGCGGGGCGCAGCTCCACCGCCTCGGACAGCCATCCGGCGAGATGACCGAGCATCGACGCCGGAGTGCCGGTGAAGCCGAAATCGGTGGCGGCGGCGACGGTCCCGGGGTCGACGGTGACCCCGAGAGCACGGTAGACGACGTCGATGACGTCCCGCAGCGGCTCCGGGTCGGCGACCACGACGCTGCCGCCCAGCAGTAGCGCCCCGCGGACCCGACGACCGGCCGTCCCGACGAGCTTGCCGGTACCGCCGCCGTTGACGCTGAACCGCCCGGGGCAGTACTCGTCGGGCACCGGGCCGAGGCGGGCGTCCACCCCGCAGGCGACCAGCGCCCCGGTCAGCACCGCCCCCAGGGCGGCCAGCCGCTGCACCGGATCCTCGCCGCGATCGGGCAGCACCAGGTCGAAGCACAGCGTGGAGCGGTGGTACGCCGCGGCCCGCCCACCGGGGGCGCGGACCGCACACGCGAATCCGCGCGCGGTGGCGGCCGCGACCGCGGCGGCGTAGCCGGGGGAGCGCGAGTCGACCCGGCTGAAGCCGACCGTGGGCAGCGGCCGGTACACCCGCCACCAGGCCTCGCCGGGGTGGGTGGCGACCCGGCGCAGCAGCGCCGGGCCGACCGCGAGATCGGCGGCGGCCGAGGGGAGATCGGAGTCCGGCACGAACCGCAGCACGGTCGTGTCGCCGAAGAGCGCACGCAGCTGCGCCTGGTCGGTCGATCCCACCTCGGCCGTCACGGTCACGCCGCGTCCGTGCCCTGTTCCATGAACTTGCGGATGCCGGCGAGCAGGCCGGCCCCACCGGCGCCGTCGACGGCACGGTGGTCGCAGGTGAGGGTGAAGGCAGCCATCGGCCGGACGACGACCTCACCGTCGCGGACGACCGGCGTCTGCACGGTGCTGCCCACGGCCAGGATGGCGATCTGCGGCGGGTTGAGGATCGCGTCGAAGCGGTCGATCCCCAGCATGCCGAGGTTGGACACGGTGAAGGTGCCACCGGTGACGTCGGCCATGCCGAGCTTGCCGGCGCGGGCCCGGGACACCACGTCCTTGCGCTTGCCCGCGATCCCGGCGAGGTCCAGTCCCTGCAGGTCCGACAGGACCGGCACGGTCAGCCCCTTCTCCGTGGCCACCGCCAGACCGATGTTGACCCGGTCGTAGGTGGTGATCACGTTGTCGGCGAAATGCGCGTTGAGTGCCGGGGTCTCGACCAGCGCGGCGGCGCACGCCTGCAGGATCGCGTCGGTCACGGTGCCGCCCAGGGACTTCAGGTCCGAGGTGAGCACCCGGGTCATGTCCACGTCCACCCCGAGGTGGAACACCGGTGCGGCCCACGCCTCGACCATCCGGCGGGCCGCGACCTTGCGCATCCCGGCCAGCGGCTTGGAAACCCCTTCGAGACTGCCCTCGGCGGCGCCCTGAGCGGTGGGAGCGGTCACTTCGCGGATCCGATCAGCGCACTCGCGGTACCGGCGCTGCCCATGGCCTCGAACTTGGCCACGGTGGCGTCGATCATCCGCAGACGGCCGGCGTCGAGGACCTCCTCGAGCTGGCGGTCGCCCTTGGCCCACTCCTCCTCCAGGCCCGCCCGGAAGGCGTGCCGCAGGTCGGTGTCGCCGTTCATCTTGTGCACCCCGTGCGCGATCGCGTCCTTGACCTCGTTGTCCGGGACGCCCGAGATGCCGTGCAGCACCAGCGGAACCGGCACCACGTCGCGGATCTTGGTGATCAGCTCGATGGACAGCGGCTCCTGCTCGAGCCCCGGGATGACGCCGTGCACGACGCCGGCGGAGATGGCCAGCAGGTCGACGCCGGTCTCGGCGACGAAGCGCTCGGCCTCGTGCACGTCGGTGTAGTAGGACGCCCACTCGACCGGCGCCCCGACGTCGGGGATCTTGCCCAGCTCCGCCTCGACCGGAATGCCGTAGTCGTGGCAGAGCTCGACCACCCGGCGGGTGATCGTGATGTTCTCCTCGAACGGCAGGTGGGCCGCGTCGAACATGATGGAGTCGAACCCGAGCCGGACGGCTTCCAGCACCTCGTCCCAGGTGCCGTGGTCGAGGTGGATCGCGTACAGCGCGCCGGTCTCCTCGGCGTTGCGCACGGTCAGCTCGTAGGCCTTCTTCACGCCCATGTGCGGGATGATCGCGCGGCCGACCTGCATGAAGATGGGCGCGTCGGCCTTCTCGGCGGCCTGCAGCAGCGCCTGGGTGGTCTCGTCGTTGTGCATGTTGAAGCCGCCCAGGGCGTAGCCGCCGGCCTTGGCGGCTTCCACCCAGCGCATCGGGTTCGGGTCTCGCATGGTCGTGCCTTTCGTCGGTGAAGGGTCAGTCGGTGAGGTGGTGCGCCCGGCTCGGCAGGGTGCGGTCCAGCGCCTCCTGCCAGCCACCCCGGCGCTCGGCGCGGGTGGTGTCGTCGATCTGGGGGGTGAACTCGCGTTCGCAGGCCCACGTCTGCTCGAGTTCGGCCAGCGAGTCCCACATCCCGACGCCGAGACCGGCGACGAACGCGGCACCGAGGGCGGTGCGCTCGAGGGAGGTGGGGCGCTGGATGACCTTGCCGGTGAGGTCGGCGGTCAGCTGGCACAGCAGGTCGCTGCGGGACGACCCGCCGTCGACCTTGAGCGCGTCGATACCCACGCCGCCGGCCTCCAGAGCGTCGACGATGTCGGCGGTCTGGTAGGCCATGCTGTCCATCCCGGCCCGCACCACGTGGGCCGAGGTGGACTCGAGGGTGAGCCCGACGATGGCCGCCTTGGCCTCGCGGTCCCAGTGCGGCGCGCACATGCCACCGAAGGCGGGCACGACGTACACACCGGCGGAGTCGGGGACGAGCCGGGCCAGGTACTCGATCTCGTCGTTGGACTCGAACAGCCGCAGGTTGTCCTTCATCCACGACAGGGTCTGGCCGGAGTGGAAGACGACGCCCTCCAGCTCGTAGTCGGTGACGCCGCCCACCGTCCAGCCCACGCTGGAGGTGAGACCGTCGACCATGACGGCCTTCTCGCCCGCGTTGACGGTGAGCACCCCGGCGGTGCCGAAGGTGTTCTTGACCGAACCGGGGGTGAAGCAGGCCTGACCAAAGAGGCCGGCCTGCTGGTCGGCCAGCACCGCCCGCACCGGCACCTCGGCGCCCAGGACGTCGGCCGAGCTGACCCCGAAGTCGCCGTCGGAGGCGATCGCCTCCGGGAAGACCTCCATCGGGATGCCCAGCGTGGCACACAGTTCGGCGTCCCAGGCGAGGTCGTGCAGGTTGAACAGCGCGGTGCGCGAGGCGCAGGTGTGGTCGGTCAGGTGCGACCGGCCGCCCGTCAGGTTCCACAGCAGCCAGGTGTCCGGGGTGCCGAAGGCGAGCTCGCCCGCCTCGGCACGCCGACGCACGTCCGGCACGTTCTCCAGCATCCAGACGACCTTGGCGGCGCTGAAGAACGAGTCGTTGCGCAGCCCGGTGCGGTCGCGGAACTCCTGGTCCAGACCCTGCGCGGACCACCGCCGCACGATGTCGTCGGTCTGCTTGGAGATCCACACCAGGGCGTTGTGGACCGGCTCCCCGGTCCGGCGGTCCCACAGCATCGCGGTCTCGCGGTGCGTGGTGATGGCGACCGCGGCGAGATCGGCGCCGGTGGCACCGACCTCGCTCATGCAGCGCTGGACGGTGCCGAGCTGGTCCTGCCAGAGCTGCACCGGAGCGAGCTCGACCCAGCCGGGCTGCGGGTTCTGCCAGACGACGTTCGCCCGGTGTTCCCCGTGCATCCCGCCGGTGCCGTCGACGAGGATCGACCGGCAGCTGCTGGACCCCTCGTCGAGAGCCAGCACCAGCGGGCCGGTCACGACTTCGTGTCCACGACGACTCCGGCGCCGAAGCTCTCGGAGCGGGGTCCGTTCGGGTCCGGCACCTTGAGTTTGTCCAGCCACCCGTGGTACTCGGCGATCTGGGCCCGGGTCTGCTCCTCGTCCCAGTCCTCGTGGTCGGCGAGCACCTTGGCGATGTCGTCGATCTCGTCGAGCGCGTGGCCCGGCTCGAAGGCGAGCAGCACCCGGCGGGCGAGCACGTCGGTGAGCGACCGGGCGAGATCCTCCTCGAACGCGAACACGAGCTCCGCGGCCAGCACCCCGCTGGGGTGCACGACCCGGTTGAGCTCCGGACGCTGCTCGACGAGCTGCCAGAGGGCGATGGTGCGGCTGCCGTACAGGTCGACGAGCCGGGTGACCTGCGAGGCGGGCAGCCCGGTGCGGCCGGCCACGGACGCCTTGAGGGTGTCCAGGTCGACGAACTGCGCTCCGGGGTAGCGGCGCTTCTTCGTCGGCACCGGCGGTGCCTGGCGACCGAGGCGCTTGAACGCGTCGTCGATGGTGTCCTCGGCGAGCTGCCGGTAGGTGGTCAGCTTGCCGCCGACGATGGTCACCAGGCCGGGCAGGCCGTTCTCGGTGTGGTCGTGCAGCACGTGGCTGCGGGGCACGCTGGACTCGGCCTTGTCCGGCACGTATGGCAGCGGGCGCACCCCGCTGAAGGTGTACAGGACGTCGTCCAGGGTCAGGTCGGCCTCGGGGATGAGGGCGTTGACCTCACCCAGCAGGTAGTCGACCTCGCCGATGTCGCAACGGGCCTCGTCCGGATCCTGGTCGAACCGGATGTCGGTGGTGCCGATCATGTAGCGGCCACGCCACGGGATGATGAGCACCAGCCGGCCGTCCTGGCGCGACTCGTAGTACACGACGTCGGTCGGCGCACCCGGGAACGGGTCCACGATGAGGTGGGAACCCTTGGTGCCGCCGTTGAGTCGCGGCTGCTTGGGCAGCGACGGGTCGGCGACCAGCCGGTCGATGGCGGCGCCGGCCACGTTGTAGGTGACGAAGCCGCGGATCTCGAACTTCTCCCCGGTCAGGGTGTCCACGGCCTTGACGCCGACGACCCGGCCGCGTTCGACCAGCGGGGCCTCGACGCGGGTCTTGGTCGCGATCACCGCGCCGGCGGCGGCGGCGTCGACGGCGAGCTCCACGCAGAGGCGTTCCGCGTTCTCGACCTGACCGTCGTAGAACACCACGGAGCCGGACAGCCCGTCGGTGCCGACGCCGGTGAAGCGCGCGGTGGTCTTCTTCTTCGACAGCGCCCGGTGGTACGGCGGCGTCTTGCGCAGCGAAAGGGCGTCGTAGGCGATCATGCCGAGCTCGACCATCCAGCCGGGCCGGCGGTTGTGCTTGTAGACCGGCACCATCAGCGGCTTCGGCTTGACCAGGTGCGGGGCCAGCTTGAACAGCCGCTCGCGCTCGTTGAGCGACTCGTACACCAGCGGGACGTCGTACTGCTCGAGGTAGCGCAGACCACCGTGGACCAGGCGACCCGACCACGCCGAGACACCGCTGCACAGATCGTCCTGCTCGACGAGTACCACCCGCAGACCGCGCAGTGCGGCGTCCTGGGCGATACCGACCCCGTTGATCCCGGCACCGACGACGATCACGTCGAAGGGCTCACCGGTGAGCTCGGGCCTGACCATGGGAGAAAGTCCTTTCCTGGGGGGTCGCGCCGTCTGTGCGACGGTGCGGGGTCCACCCGGCCGGGCCGCGGAGGCGGACGCCGGCCGGGTGGGGTGGTTCAGTCGGAGGTCTCGATGACGGCGACCGGGGTGCGGACCTCGACGGTCTCGCCCTCGGGCACCAGGATCTCGACGAGCGTGCCGGTGGCGGGGGACTCGAGGGTCTCCTCGACCTTCTCGGCCTCGACCTCGGCCAGGGCCTCGTCCTCGGTGACCTCGTCGCCGACGGCCTTGAGCCACGCGGTGATGGCGCCCTCGCTCATGCCCATGCCCCACTGCGGGAGCAGAACTTCGACGCGTGCCATGGTGTGTCCTCTTTCTGGAGTGGGTCCTGCGGCGGATCCGGGGGTGGGGTGGGTCAGCGGGCGGTGGTGGTGGACAGCTCTTCCTTGTCCGACCCGGGGGTCGCGACACTGGAGGCACCGTTGCCGTTCGAGCCCGGGGCGCTGACCCCGAGTGACTTGCGGACGGCCTCGGCGATGGTGACGCGGTTCGGGTACAGCTGCTTCTCCAGAGCCGGGCTGAACGGGATCTGGATGTCCGGGGTGGTGACGCGACGGACCGGGGCCTTGAGCGAGTCGAAGACGTGCTCGGAGATCAGCGCCGAGATCTCGGCGGCGGCCCCGCCG
>JBQGEH010000631.1:0-6494 GCA_052039515.1 Nakamurella sp.
CGTCCGATGGACCGACCGGTCGGGAGGTCACCCACCCGCGACGGACGCGTCGACGGCGCGACGCCCCCGTCGCTCAGGCCTGGGGCGGGGCGTCGTCCGGTCCGCGCTCGTCGGCCGGCGCCGCCGGCTCGACCTCGGTGACCCCTGGCAGCACCGGCTGCCCGGTGACCTCCTCGACCGCCTCGACCGGCGCCACGTCCTCGGGTGCCGCGGTCAGCAGCAGCTCGAGTTCGGCGCCCTCGATCCGACGGAAGGTCCGGCCGGAGCGCCGGCGATCCAGCACCGCCACCTCCAACTGGGCCGCGCTCAGTGAACGCGGCGCCCCGTCCCCGACCGTGCCCAACGCCCGGGCGCACGCCTGCAGCGCGACCGCCAGCGGCCAGCCCGGACGGAACGCGTCCCGCAGCGACGCGATGACCGGCTCGGTGGTGCCGCCCATCACCAGGAAGGTCGTCTCGTCGGAGATCGAGCCGTCGTAGGAGATCTGGTACAGCTGGTCGACGCCGCCGTTCTCGGCGACCTCGCCCACGCACAGGCCCACCTCGAACGGCTTCTGGTGTTCGGAGAAGATCGAGCCGAGGGTCTGCGCGTAGGCGTTGGCGAGCCACCGGCCGGTGACGTCACGGCGGTCGTAGGAGTAACCCCGGACGTCGGCGAGCCGGATCCCGGCGGTGCGCAGGTTCTCGAACTCGTTGTACCGACCGACCGCGGCGAACCCCAGCCGGTCGTAGATCTCGCTGACCTTGTGCAGGCTCGGCGAATGGTTCTCGGCGACGAACAGCACACCGTCGGCGAAGGTGGTGGCGACGACGCTCCGCCCCCGCGAGATGCCCTTGCGGGCGAACTCGGAGCGGTCCCGCATCAACTGCTCGGGCGAGGCGTAGATCGGCATGGACATTCAGCGGCCCCCCGGGCTCGGATCCGTCATCGGTCGGTCAGCCGCCGGGTCGCAGCAGCCGCCCGGCGACCACGGCCTCGGACACGGCGCCGACGTCGGCGGCGGGCAGCTTCACCGCACCGACGGCGGTCATCACGACCACGCTCGGATAGATGCGGCGGGCGAGATCGGGTCCGCCGGTGGCGGAGTCGTCGTCGGCGGCGTCGTAGAGCGCCTCGACGGCGGCCCGCACGGCACCGGCCTCGTCGGCCGCCGGGTCGTGCCGCTTCTTCAGCGCCGACCGGGCGAACACCGACCCGGAGCCGACCGCGTGGTAGTCGTGCTCCTCGGAGCGGCCGCCCGCGACGTCGTAGGAGTAGATGCGGCCGGCGTGCCGGACCTCGTCCCCGGCGGCCGTCTGCGCGGCGGCGCGGTCGGTGTCGTAGCCGGCGAACAGCGGCACCACGGCCAGCCCCTGCATGGCCGCGCCGAGGTTGCCGCGGATCATCGCGGCGAGCCGGTTGGCCTTGCCGTCCAGCGACAGCCGGACGCCCTCGATCTTCTCGGAGTGCTCGAGCTCGAGCTGGAACAGCCGGACCATCTCCACCGCGATGCCCGCGGTACCGGCGATGCCGACCGCGGAGAAGGTGTCGGTGACGAACACCTTCTCGATGTCCCGCTGGGCGATCATCGGCCCCATGGTGGCGCGGCGGTCACCCGCCAGCACCACACCGTCGGCGAAGGTCAGCGCGACGATGGTGGTGCCGTGCGGCAGGTCGGGGACCTGCCCCGGGCCCCGTCCGTGCCCCGGCAGCAGGTGCGGCTCGGCGGCGGCGATGAAGTCGGTGAACGATCCGGTGCCCGGGGTGAGGTAGCGGGCCGGCACGGCCGACACGGGCCAGGACCCGCTCACCGACGGACCCGCCGCGCCGGACCGGTGTGGTGCAGGACGATCACTGGCCGCCCTTCTGCACGTACGCGCGCACGAAGTCCTCGGCGTTGGTCTCCAGGACGTCGTCGATCTCGTCGAGGATGTCGGTGGTGTCGGACGCCAGCTTGTCGCGGCGCTCCTGACCGGCCGCCGATGCGCCGGCCTCGTCGGATTCATCAGAGCCGCCGCCGCCCTGCCGGGTCGTCTGTTCCTGTGCCATGTCAGAACCTTTCCGCGGGATGAAGTGAACAGTACCCAGGGCCACCGACGGTGACCGTCACCGACGGACCGGCGGGCACCCGGTCCCGGCTCAGCGCCGGGTCAGCGCCTCGACCAGCTGCACGGCGTCCTCGGCGTCGTCCAGCAACGGACCGACGTGGTCCTTGGTGCCGCGGGGGGGTTCCAGCGTCGGGATCCGCACCAGCGACTCGCGTCCCACGTCGAAGATCACCGAGTCCCAGGACGCCGCGGCCAGCCGGTCGGCGTACCGCGCGACGCACTGGCCCCGGAAGTAGGCCCGGGTGTCCTCCGGCGGGTCCGTGACCGCGGCCAGCACCTCGTGCTCGTCGACCAGGCGCTGCATCGAACCACGCGACACCAGCCGGTTGTACAGACCCTTGTCCAGCCGCACGTCGCTGTACTGCAGGTCGACCATGGCCAGCCGCGGGGCCGCCCAGCCGAGCCCGTCGCGTTCCCGGAAACCCTCCAGCAGACGCAGTTTCGCCGGCCAGTCGAGCTCGCCGGCCAGCTGCATCGGGTCCACCGCCAGCCGGTCGAGCACGTCCAGCCAGCGCCGCAGCACGTCCGCGGTCTGCCCGTCCACGTCACCGCCGTAGGTCGCCTCGACGTAGGCCGCCGCCGACTCGGCGTAGGCGCGCTGCACGTCCAGGCCGGTGAACTGGCGACCGTCGGCCAGCGGCACCGTCGTGCGCAGCGTCGGGTCGTGGGAGATCTGATGCACGGCGGTGACCGGAGCGGCCAACTCGACGTCGGGCATCGGCCAGCCCGCCTCGATCATGCTGAGCACCAGGGCGGTGGTGCCGACCTTGAGGTAGGTGGCGATCTCGGAGAGGTTGGCGTCACCGATGATGACGTGCAGCCGGCGGTACTTGTCGGCGTCGGCGTGCGGCTCGTCGCGGGTGTTGATCAGTCCCCGCTTGAGCGTCGTCTCCAAGCCCACCTCGACCTCGATGTAGTCGCTGCGCTGGGCCAGCTGGTACCCGTCCCGCTCGCCCTGCGGGCCGATGCCGACGCGCCCGGAGCCGGCGAACACCTGGCGGGACGCGAAGAACGGCAGCAGGCCACTGACGATGGCCGGGAACGGGGTGTCCCGGGAGCAGAGGTAGTTCTCGTGGGTGCCGTACGAGGCGCCCTTGCCGTCGACGTTGTTCGTGTACATGTGCCCCGGCTTGGCCCCGTGCACCGCGCCGGCCAGCCGGGCGGCGGTCTCCATCACCCGCTCGCCGGCCTTGTCGAAGACGACCGCGTCCCGGGGGTTGGTCACCTCCGGCGCGGAGAACTCGGGGTGCGCGTGGTCGACGTACAGCCGGGCGCCGTTGCTGAGGATGACGTTGGCGGCGCCGATGTCGTCCGGATCGGGGGCGGCGTTGCCGAACAGCCCGGCGAGGTCGTAACCGCGGGCGTCCCGCGACGGCGACTCGACCTCGTAGTCCCACCGGGGCCGGCGGGCGCGCGGCGCGGCCACCGAGGCCGCGTAGGCCAGCACGACGTGGGTGGAGGAGATCACCGGGTTGACCGTGGGCTCGGTCGGCACCGAGATCCCGTACTCGACCTCGGTGCCCATGATGCGTCGGACAGTCATGGGACAAACCTATCCGTCCGGTCGCAGCGGCCCGGCGGCGCTCGACCGGGCCGACCTCGACCCACGCCGCCCGTCCTCGAACGCCCGGCGGCCGTCACCGATCGTGACCGACGACGACCGTCGCCGTCCTGCCCGGATCAGCCCATTCCACCGTTCGCGACCTGGGGTGCGGGGCCTTTCGGGCAGTGCGAGGCAGCACTGTGTCGATTTCACTTTCAGTGATAGCTTCTCGACGCAAAGTCACTTCTTTGACCAGCAGTGACAGCTCCCCTCGCCTGAGTCACTGCATCGGGTCGTCGACGCGTCCGTCGAGCGATCGAGCGGCCGGCTCGGGCAGCCCCGTCGGATCAGGCTCGACAAGACAGGACGACCATGGCTGGCTCTCGGATCAGGGTGGCGACGGCGGTGACGGCGCTGGTGGCGTCGTCGGCGTTCATGGTGGGAACGGCGGGCCCGGCAGCGGCCGCACCGACCCCGGTCAGCCAGACCTTCGCCTACACCGGCGGCGTCCAGACCTTCACGGTGCCGGCCGGGATCACCCAGCTGACGGTGAACCTGGTCGGCGGCGAGGGCGGCCTCGGCGGCACCGACGCCACCCGGCCCACCGCGGGCGGCTACAAGGGTGTGGTCACCGGGACCCTGGACGTCACCCCCGGCGCCGTGCTGACCATCGGTGTCGGCTCCGGCGGGGTGTCCGGTGCCAGCCGCAGCGGCAACTCGGGCAACGTGTCCGCCGCCGGCGGGACCAACCCGCTGGGCAGTACCTACGCGGGCGGCGCCGGCGGCATCGCCGGGAACGCCGGCTCGTCCGGCAACGGCGCCGGCGGCGGTGCGGCCTCCGTCGTCATCGTGGGCTCGACCACCCTGGTCGCCGCCGGCGGCGGTGGCGGCGGCGGCTCCGGGCAGTACGCACCGCTGACCGGACGTCCCGGGGAGGCCACCTACAAGGCGCGGCTGGACGGGTCGGTCACGTCCAACGGCGAGCGCGGGCTGGACACGATGGTGTTCTGCGCGCCGCTGGCCAACTGCGACGGCGGCGCCAGCGGTGGCGGCGGCGGTGGCGCCGCGGGCGGCGCGCGGGGCGCCGTCGAGTACGGCGCGGGCAGCGCCACCGAGTACTTCGGCTACGGCGGCTACCCGGGCAGCAACGCCACCGGCGCCGTCGGGTCGCTCAGCGCCACCTACCAGTACTACGCGGGCAACGCCGCCAACGGCAGCGTCACCCTCTCCTACGTCACCGGATCCCCGGCCGCGCCGACCGCCGTCGCCGGCACGGCCGGCAACGCCTCGGTCTTCCTGAGCTGGGCCGCCCCGACCGCCACCGGCGGCTCCGCGGTCAGCGACTACGTCGTCGAGTACTCCGCGGACAACGGCGGCACCTGGTCGACCTTCGCCGACGGCGTCTCCACCGGCACGGCCACCACCGTCACCGGCCTGACCAACGGCACCGCGTACGTGTTCCGGGTCAGCGCGGTCAACAGCTTCGGCACCGGCACCCCGTCGGCGAACTCCGCCCCGGTCACCCCCAGCGACGTCCCCACCGCGCCCACGCTGGGCACCCCGGTGCCCGGCAACGGGACCCTCACCGTGCCGTTCAGCGGAGCGACCGCCGTCAGCCCCGTCACCGGCTACGAGTACTCGGTCGACGGCGGCGCCTGGACCGCCGCCGGCACCACCACCAGCCCCCTGACCGTGACCGGTCTGACCAACGGCACCAGCCACACGGTCCGGGTCCGGGCGGTCAACGCCATCGGCGCCGGCCCCGCGTCCGCACCGGTCTCCGGCACCCCCGCCACCACGCCCGGCGCGCCGTCCGTCACCTCGGCCACCACCGGCCCGACCAGCGCGGTCCTGACCTTCACCGCCGGCGCCACCGGCGGCTCGGCCATCACCGGCTACGAGTACTCCCTGGACGGCGGTGCCTGGACCTCCGCCGGCGCCACCGCCAGCCCGCTCACCATCACCGGTCTCACCGACGGCACCGTGTACGTCGCGCGCATCCGCGCGGTGAACGCGCTCGGCGCCGGCGCCCCGTCGACCGCGGTCACCCTCACCACCTCCAGGACCCCCGGCGCCCCGGTGATCGACGCGGTGACCCCGCAGGACGGCGCCCTGTCGGTCGCGTTCACCCCGTCCGGCACCGGCGGCCTGGCCGTCACCGGCTACGAGTACTCGCTGGACGGCGGCGCCTGGGCACCGGCCGGGACCACCGCGAGCCCGCTGCGCATCACCGGTCTGACCAACGGCACCACCTACGGCGTGCGCCTCCGCGCGGTCAACGCCGTCGGCACCGGCGCCGCGTCGACCAGCACGCCGGGCACCCCGCGCACCGTCCCCGGGGCACCCACCCTCGTCTCCAGCACCCCGGACGGGGCCGGCGTCGACATCGCCTTCACCGCCCCGACCAGCACCGGCGGCTCCCCCGTCACCGGCTACGAGTACTCGACCGACGCCGGCGTCACCTGGCGCGCCCGGGCCACCGGCACCACCGGCAGCCCGTTGACCATCACCACCCTGTCCAGCGACGGCACCACCCCGCTGACTTCCGGGACCGACTACCCGGTCGAGCTGCGCGCCGTCAACGCCGCCGGCCCGGGTGCCGCGTCCAGCGTGCTGTCCACCGGCGGTCGCAGCGTGCCGCAGGCCCCGGTCATCGCCGCCGTCGCCGGCCGTCCGGCGTCGCTGCTGGTCACCGTCACCCCGCCGCCCAACGGCGGTGACGCCAACACCGGCTACGAGTACCGCCTCGACGGCGGCGCGTGGACGTCCACCGGCACCGCCGACCCCAGCTTCACCGTCACCGGGCTGACCAACGGCACCACCTACGGGGTCGCAGTCCGGGCGGTCAACGCCCAGGGCACCGG